>JAHDBR010000022.1 GCA_020630295.1 Sphingomonadaceae bacterium | reverse complement strand
GCGGGCCATGCGAGGCCGTTTGCGACCATGCCGATACCGGCTGGCGGGGTTTGTGCTTTTACTTTTTCCGGTGTGCCTTGCGGCGGATTGTTGAGGTTCTCACGGCCAGCGGAGAGCATCTTCACCTGTGCGTCGCAGGCGCGTTCGATGAAATACAGCCGCAGGAAGCATTCAGCCACACTGTTACCGATGGCCAAAGTGCCGTGATTGCGCAGGATCATGGCGTGTTTGTCACCCATATCCTCAACCAGACGGTCGCGTTCTTCAAGGTCGGTCGCGATGCCTTCATACTCGTGGTACGCGATGTCGCTACGGGCGATCATGCCCGTCTGCGTATGTTCCATCAGGCCGTCTGTCATCGCGCTGACAGCTTGGCCCGCCGGAGTATGCAAATGCATCACGGAATGGGCTGCATCGCAGTTCATATGCAGCGCCGAATGGATGGTGAAACCAGCCGGATTGACCGGGTGCGAGGTCGGGATAACCGGCTGCCCGTCAACGTCGATTTTGACCAGGCTGGAGGCGGTAATCTCCTCAAACATCATGTCGTAGGGATTGATCAGAAAGTGATGTTCCGGCCCCGGCACACGTGCAGAGAGATGGGTGAAGATCAGATCATCCCAGCCATACAGCGCCACCAAGCGGTAAGCTGCTGCGAGATCGACCCGAACGGCCCATTCCTCTTCGCTGACCTGCGAACGGACATCCGCATCAGAACCGCTGCCATTATCGTTCATTACGGTTGCCATCGTCGTCTCTCCTCAAACCTCAATCAATCGCCTTATCATCGGCGTTTAACACAGAACGGGTTTATCCCATACCCGGCATATTGAAGCCCGGCGGCAGGCCCATACCGTCTTGGATATTTTTCATTTCTTCTTCGGAAACCCGGTCCGCCTTGCCCCGTGCATCGTTAAATGCAGCCGCGACCAGATCTTCCACCATCTGTTTTTCTTCCAGCTTCATCAGACTGTCATCAATGGTCACACCAAGAATGCGGCCCTTTGCACTGGCCCGCACTTTGACCAAGCCGCCGCCAGCTTCGCCGGTGACTTCGATTGAGTCCAGCTTCGCCTGCACGTCATTCATTTGGGTCTGGATTGTTTCAGCCGCCTTCTGCGCAGCCTGAATCATCTCTTCCATCGATTTCATCGTGATATCCTCAAAATCTATCTAGCGGCCCCAAGCGCGTTTGCTTTGGGCCGGAGCGCTATCATCTTCGACCATTTCCGCGTCGGGGAATGCGGCCATGGTCGCTTCTACAAGTGGGTGTTGTTTCAGTTTTTCCAAGGCGGATTGCTGCTGCGCCTCCTGCTTCTCGACAATTGAAGGCTCCCCTTCTTCGCCGCATTCTTCCACCGTCCAGCGTTCGCCGGTCGCGCCCATCAAGGCATCGCGCAATTGAGGGCAGATATCGTCCTTGAATTGCGGCGGGCGGGAAAAGCGGAACGCCCCCGGCTCCAGCGATACCGGACGGACTTGCAATTTCATGATGCTGGCGGCGAGGTGATTCCCATTAGCCTCCACTTGAGCGACCAATTGTTCCCAATCGACGCGCGCAGTCGGTGCTGATCCCGCCGCATTGCCGCCGGAATCCGCAGCGGCCGCGACGCCGTTTGTCGCGAGATGCTCCAGCTTTTTCGCAAGTTTTCCAGGATCGGGCAAATCGGCAGCGTGCAGTGCGCGCAGCAGTGCCATTTGCGCGGATACCAGCGGATCGGGTGCCTGCCTAACCTCGTCATATCCCTTGAGGAGCAATTGCCACAAGCGGTGTAACTGTCCGGTGGAAAGCCGCCCGGCCCAATCGCTCAGCGCAGCACGTTCTTCTGCAGTAGGCGCAACCGGCTCATTTCCGCCAATCTGCGCAATGGTAATTTTATGGACCAGATCCATCAGGCCGCGCATCAACGCCAGCGGTTCCACGCCCAGCGCATATTGATCGCCCATCGCTTTCAGCATTGCAGGGGCATCGCCTTCCAGCAGAAAGCGCAGCAGATCACGCTGCGCGCCTTTGTCAGACAGGCCCAGCATATCGCGCACCCGCGCAGCGGTAACTTTACCCTCACCGCCCAGATCAGCATGGGCAATTGCTTGATCCAAAATGGATAGACCATCGCGCACAGAGCCTTCGGCCGAGGCAGCTATCATATGCAGCGCCTCATCCTCGGCTTCGACACCTTCCAGCGTGCAAATCTTGCCAAAGTGGGTCTGGAGAAGTTCGGAGGTGATGCGCCGCAGATCGAACCTTTGTGTGCGGCTGAGGACCGTTACTGGCAGTTTGTCGACTTCTGTGGTCGCAAACAGGAATTTCACATGCGCAGGCGGTTCTTCCAGCGTTTTCAGTAGCGCATTAAAGGCGTTGCGCGACAGCATATGGACTTCGTCAATAATGTAGATTTTATAACGCGCGCTGACCGCAGCATAGCGCACAGCCTCGATAATCTCGCGCACATCATCCACGCCGGTATGCGATGCTGCATCCATTTCGATGACATCGATGTGGCGACCTTCTGCAATCGCCACGCAAGGCTCGCACTGGCCGCAGGGATCAATTGTAGGCCCGCCCTGCCCGTCCGCTCCGATGCAATTTAGCGCCTTGGCAATCAGCCGCGCGGTTGAGGTTTTACCCACTCCGCGAACACCGGTCATCAAAAACGCATGGGCCAGCCGGTCACGCTCAATCGCATTCGCCAACGTGCGCACCATCGGTTCCTGACCGATTAGCTCGGCAAAAGTTTGCGGCCGGTATTTGCGCGCCAGCACGCGATAAGGCTGGTCGGCAACCTCTTCCGCAGTGGCTTTTGCCGGAGCAGGCTCAGCTGGAGCCTCTACCTCGACCGAAGCAGGTGTCTCGCTTGGAGCTTTCTCCGCAGGCGCGTCACCAAACATAGAGTTCTGACCGGCAGCCTCTAATTCCGCCGCGCTCGGGCCAGACTCTGCCTCTTCGGTATCCCATGGTGGGGTTTCTGAATTATCCGGTGAATCACCCATGCACCATGTGGTAGGCGCAGCGACAGCGATTGTCATGCAGGTTACGCACGAAAATGTGATGAAAAAGGAGCCGAGCGACCCGTCGCAACTCGTTGTGGCTGCTTCCTTCCGGACCTGACCAGGTTGGCGAACGCAAACGTCCACCCGACTCCCGTGCGGCCATATGGTGATGTCAAAGTGATTTGTCTAGTGGGATTGCCCAGCTAACACTTTACCGGAAGTTATCCGCGTAAGCCTGTAATTTGAGCGACTTTGGCGGCGTGGCGTGGACACGTGCCGCGATGCCATGCTTTTCAGCATAGGCTTTCGCATCTTCTTTGCTGCCGAATTTTAGCTGTACCTGCGCCTGCGTATCGCTGCTGCCAGTCCAGCCCATCAGCGGGTCCGCGGTACGCGCTTCCGACTGCTCGAACTCCAACAGCCAGGTATCAACCTTGGCTTTGCCAGATTGCATTGCGCTTTTCGGAACTTGATAAATACGTGCTGCCATGGCGGGTCCTTTAATTCAGCTTTGCGTCGGTGAAAAGCCCTTCGCGAACGCATTCTTTGTCTTGAGGCTGGGCTTTTCTGTCCATGGCTCGTCCGGCCAGCGATGTTTGGGGTATCTCCCCTTCATATCTTTGGCCACATCTTTCCAACTGCCGCGCCAGAAGCCCGGAAGATCACGGGTGGTCTGGATGGGTCTGCCTGCCGGACTGGTGAGGTTGAGTAGCAAGGGAGTGGAGCCAATCATCGGATGCGAATCCAGCCCGAACAAAGCCTGCACCCGAACCTCAACCGATGGAGCGCCCTCACCGGCATAATCAATTTTGTGATGCGTGCCCGCGGCGCTGGTGAATTCGCGCGGGGCAGTCCGGTCGAGCAACTGCCGCTCATTCCAGTCCAACATTTCCAAAACAGCATCGGCTATTCTCGCTGGAGATATCGCCAAATTACGTCTGCCCGCGAGCAATGGGCCGAGCCATATCGCGGCGCTTTCAGCAAGCGCTTCAGGGGCCAGACCTGCAATTCCCGCAAAGCGTCCCCGCGCCATAAGCGCAGACGGTAGGAAATCACCGGAGCCATCCACAATCTTGCCAACAGCCTTGTCCACAAGCAGTGCAGTAATCGCCTCATCATCCGGGTCTGGGTCAGGGCCGCTCGCCAGAGTAATCGCGCCAAGCCGTCTTTCCAGCCGGGCCTCCACCCGGTCTTCTTTCGCGTTCCAGTTCAGGACTGACCGACTCTCAATCATATGGCCAAGATGCTCATCCACCTCGGCGGCGGTCAATTCTGCGGCAGCAGTAATCCGAGCACCCTTAGCCTGCCCCTGTGCGTCGCCTATAATTAGCCATTCTACACGCGCGAGTGACGAAGCCGGATCGAGAAAATATCCGCGTCCGCCAGCAGAAATCCATTGTTCACCCGCTGCATCACGGCGGCGAGCAATATTGTCCGGCGCGGCATGAGCCAAAAATAATGCGGGATTGACTGGCTCCGGCTCAGCGCCTGAAATCAGCCGCTCGGCGCTACGGGCCCATCGCTCGGCCAGCTTGCGCGATGATTGCGCGCGTGGCGATCTGTCACTGTTCCAGCGCACCAGACGTTGCATCAAATCTTCTCCGCGGCCGCCCAATCCGCGTTCTTGTAACAAAAGCGCCAGCTTTGCTGCATCGCCCGCCTGACTTACTTCTGCACCAAAGAGAACAGCAGCCCCCTGCACCGGCGACATTGGCAGAGACGCAACCTGATGCCCCCACGGCGTGATCGCACCATTTGCGTCCAGCGCACCCAGCTTTTCCAACCTTCTTCGCGCGGATGCTATCGACGCATCGGGCGGCGTATCAATCCATTGCAAAGATGCAGGATTGGCAGTGCCCCATTTGGCCAGCGATAACAGCAACGGTGCCAGATCGGCGATTTCCATTTCCGGTGGATCGAAGGCGGGCCGCCCGGTGTGGCTTGCCTCGTTCCAAAGACGATAAGCGACACCGGGGCCAAGCCGAGCTGCGCGGCCTGCACGCTGAGCGGCGGAGGCCTGACTCGATTGCACCGTTACCAGATGTGTCGTTCCTGCACCGCGATCAAACTCTGCACGGCGCGACAGCCCGCTATCAACGACCACGGAAACGCCATCCAGCGTCAGAGATGTCTCTGCGATTGCCGTGGCCAAAACAATCCGTCGCTTGCCGTTTTTATCTTTGCGGATCGCAGCGCGCTGGGCCGCGGGGTCAACTTGACCGTGCAGCGGCAGGATCGGAATATTTGGCAGTTTCGGTTCCAGCCGCTCCCGTACCCGCTCTATTTCCCGCACACCCGGCAAGAAAGCGAGCAAATCGCCATCCTCATCTTTCCAGGCAGTTAAAATGGCGGAGGTCATCTGGTCTTCGATACGCTGCTCAGCGCGCGCACCCAGCCATTCCAATCGTAGTGGGTACGCCTTGCCTTCGCTTTCGATAGTTGGCGTATCGTCACCTAGCAGTCTGCCAAACCGTTCTCCGTCTATTGTCGCAGACATTACGCAAATGCGCAGATCTTCTCGAAGAATTGCACGGCTTTCCAGCGCCAGAGCCAATCCCAGATCGCTGTCCAAATGGCGCTCGTGCGCTTCATCAAACAGCACCGCGCTTACTCCAGTCAATTCGGCATCAGCGACAATGCGGTTTACGAAAATAGCTTCTGTCATCACCAGAATGCGCGTTCTTGCTGAGCTCTTGCTGTCGAGCCGGGTCAAATAGCCGACGGTTTCTCCGGCCTTTTCGCCGAGCATTTCCGCCATCCTTTCGGCAGCTGCGCGCGCGGCGACCCGCCGCGGGCTGAGCAGGATAATCTGACCGCTGCACCATTTCTGATCGAGCAACGCCGGTGCTACTGCGGTGGTCTTACCTGCCCCCGGAGGCGCAATTAAAACGCAAGCACCGCTGCTATCGAGCGCCGCCAGCAGGTCCGGCAAGACATCTTGAATGGGTAATTGCTGCACCGGCACCGCTTAGCCGGATCGCCTGCTGAACGGAAGATCAGCGGCAGCGCGGATCAGTATCCGCGAGCCACAGCAAAATGGGCAGCTTCTGCCATGGCCTGACGTGCAGTACTGTCCGGGAAAATCGAAATCGCATCGACTGCCCGTGCGGCGAAATGACGGGCGCGTTCCCGGGTCGCTTCCACAGCATCGTATTTTGCAATCAGTTCGATAGCCTGATCCAACGCTGCAGCGTCGCTCCGAATACCGGAGATAGCTTCTTGCCAAAACTTGCGCTCTGTCTCTGTCCCGCGTGAATAGGCCAAGATCACCGGCAGCGTCATTTTTCCTTCGCGGAAGTCGTCGCCCTGATCCTTGCCCATTTCAGCAGCATCGGAATCGTAATCAATCGCATCATCGACCAATTGGAATGCGACACCCAGATTTCGGCCATAATCATCCAGAGCGCGCTCTTGAGTCTCGTCACATTCCGCAACCACCGCCGCGATACGGCTTGCTGCAGCAAACAAGGCAGCGGTCTTCGCGCCGATGATATTGAGATAGCGTTCTTCGCTCGTTTCAATTTGGCGCTGCGCAGTCAGCTGATCGACTTCCCCCTCGGCAATGATCGCACTGGCACCCGAAAGGATTTTGAGCACTTTCAAGCTGCCATCCTCGGTCATCAATTCAAACGAACGGCTAAACAGAAAATCGCCAACCAGAACCGTTGCAGGGTTTCCGTAAATGATATTCGCAGCAGCCTTACCGCGCCTTAGGTCGCTTCCGTCCACGACATCATCATGCAGCAACGTTGCAGTGTGGATAAATTCGACTGCTGCGGCCAGCTTGTGATGGCGGTTGCCGCTATACCCCACCAATTCCGCCCCGGCGAGCGTTAGCATCGGACGCAGCCGTTTCCCGCCACCCGAAATGAGATGCCCGGCAAGCGCAGGAATCAGAGGAATTTCGCTCTGCATCCGGTCCAGAATGACCGCATTCACGGAATTCATACCTTGCGCTGTCAGCGCCAGCATCGGGTCAAGCGTAGGGCGCTTGCGCGGGATTGGGACGACTTCAGCAGACATGACAGTCACATGGCGGGCAGAAACTGTCTTTGCAAGTGCGAAGCGGCGTAGAAACGTTGCAAAATGCGTGGTATGTCATGCGCAATGAGCAACACAGATCACGACACCGCTGCAGACCCGCAATTGGCTAAATTTCGCCGCAGCATCGACAATATCGATGCCGCGATTATCCATATGCTCGCGGAGCGATTTAACATCACCAAGGCGGTTGGCGAGTATAAGGCGCAAGTTACTTTGCCGCCAGCGGACCCTGATCGCGAAGAACGCCAGATCGCCCGTTTGCGCCGTTTGGCAGAGGACGCCCATCTGGACCCTGAGTTCTCCGAGAAATTCTTGCGCTTCATTATCGAGGAAGTGATCCGTCACCACGAAAAGGCAGCCGCAGCAAAATATGGCAAATAATCGCCGTCAGCTGTCGATTAGCTGATCAGCCTTTGCTGTTCTGGGCAGGCTTAATTTAACCAGCAAGCCGCCCAGATCTTCGCTTTCTTCAAGCTCTACATCGCCGCCGTAAATTTCTGCTACATCGCGAACAATCGCCAACCCCAGACCCGTCCCTGGTTTTCCGGTATCCAGCCGCGCACCGCGGTCGAAGATACGTGTGCGTTCTTCTGCCGGTATTCCCATGCCGTCATCTTCGACCCAAATCACGCACTGATCGCTATCTGGCTCCGCATCGACCGTCACGAACACGCTGCCGCCGCCATATTTCGCCGCGTTTTCGATCAGATTGCCGAGTATTTCATCTAGGTCCTGTCGTTCGATAGCCACCTGCGCCGATCTGTCACCGGCAAGGTCAAGTCGCGCATTTTCGTACAAGCGCGTGACGGCACGCAGCACAGATTCCGCGCTTGGCCAAACATCAGCGCGGCTCAGGCCCGCGGCACGCCGGCCGATTGCCCGCGCCCTCGCCAGATGGTGCTCCACCTGACGCTGCATTGTCCGCGTTTCACGGTGGACCAGTGAGGAAAGCTGCGGGTCGCGCGCGGTCGCTGCGTTTACTAGGACCGTCAGCGGGGTCTTCAGCGCGTGCGCCAGATTGCCCGCATGCATGCGCGCTTCCTCCGCCTGTTTCTCGGAATGGTCGAGCAGCATATTGAGCTCTTGCACCAGCGGTTGCACCTCCAACGGAAGCGGATCGGTCACACGGTTGGTTCCGGTGGTGCGAATGCGCTGGATTGCCATGCGAATACGCGCCAGCGGGCGCAGGCCCAAATAGCTCTGCAACGCCGCCATGATAAACAAGCCAAGCCCGAGCACCGCAAAAGACCAGACCAGAATTGAACGAATGCGCGCGATTTGCGCGTCCAGTTCATCGCGCGCCGAGGCGACAGCAAAGGTCCAGCGTGTATCGCTTTCCGGCAGAATGACGGTCCGTTCGACAACGCGCAGTGGCTCGTCCCCAAACTGGTCGCTATCATAAAAATGCACATCATTGTCGACATGATCTGCACGCAGATCCAGTGTTCGGTCCCACAAGCTGCGCGATGGCCAAGGCTCGTGCCCGTCGCCGCTTATCTGCCAATACAAACCGCTATTCGGTTCCAGAAAACGCTGGTCGCCAAGCGCACGATAAAACAGGACCTCTCCGTCCGGTCCGATTTCACCAGAAGCGACCATGGCGGTCAGCATATATTCCAGCTGCTCGTCGAAATTATCCTCGACCAGATTGGTCAGAGCGCGGTCGAGCGCAAAACCGCCAGCTAATAGCAGCACCAAAATCCAACCCGCCGCGATGACAATCAGCCTTCGGCGGAGACTGCCAGTATGCGGTATATGCGTTTCGCCGCTAGCTACCGCCAACAGTTCATCCGACGCGGATAGAGCACGCCCGTCAGTCGCCGCTGGGGCATCAGGCGTACTCATAATTCAGTTCCGGAAACTCATTGCGCGCGCGGAGCCTCTGCCGGATCATCCAGCGAGTATCCAAGGCCGCGGATTGTTGTGATCACTTCGGCGCCCAGTTTCTTGCGAATACGCGTCACGAACACTTCGATTGTGTTGGAGTCCCGGTCGAAATCCTGATCGTAAATATGTTCGATCAATTCCGTCCGGCTGACCACCTTGCCCTTGTGGTGCATCAGGTAGCTAAGCAGCTTATACTCTTGAGCCGTCAGTTTCACCGGCTCACCTGCACGGGTGACACGGCCAGAGCGCGTATCAAGACGCACTTCTCCGGCGGTAAGTTCGGAGGATGTGTTCCCCGATGCGCGGCGAATCAAAGCCCGCAGGCGCGCAATGAGTTCTTCTGTCTGAAACGGCTTGGCGAGATAATCGTCAGCGCCTGCATCCAGCCCGGCTACTTTGTCCGACCAGCTGTCGCGCGCGGTCAACACCAGCACAGGAAACTCGCGCCCTTCCTTGCGCCACATACCCAGCACGGTCAGGCCATCGATTTCGGGCAAGCCGAGATCGAGAATGACTGCGTCGTAATCTTCGGTGCTGCCCAGGAAATGCCCGTCTTCGCCATCGGTGGACAAGTCCACTGCATAGCCATTCTGTTCGAGCGTGGATTTCAGTTGCTGGCCGAGTGTTGGCTCGTCCTCGACAATCAGAATACGCATACGGATGTTTTCCCCTGAATCTGGCCCTGGGTTGTGCAGAGCGGAATATACATTTGCTAATTGGTCTTTTGTTGCAAATGCGTCAACTCGGCCATGGTTTCAATGTCAGGCGCTTAGATTTGTGTTGAGTGCAGCGATCAGCGCGACCGCCGCAATATCCGTCCCGTGCGTGCATCCACGTCAACGAATGTCACGCGCCCATCACGGATAAACTTCAACCGGTAGGCCAAGGCAGTCGAATCATAGGCGAAGCCGAGATATTCAGAATTGCGCATCGTAGGCAAAACTCGCCGCTCAATCTCATGCGAACGCAGGATGTTGCCAGCCCGCATTTCCTTGCGTGCCTCACTCTGGTCAGAGCGGGATTGCGCAGCCGCAGGAGCGGAAACGAAACCGGATGCCAGCAAAGCTGCGGCTACAGAGATCACAAGGGTCTTTTTCATCGTGCCTATGTTACTGAAGCATTGCCATTGAACAAGGTCTGAATGCGACCGTTGCAGACGGTTCAGACTGTTAACGCGTCATTTCATATTTGACCGACACCGTAACACCGGTTGCGACCATGCCGGGCTGCACCGGTGTCGACTGGACCTCAATCGCTTCCGCATCGGCAGCCATGGCGCGCATCATAGGGCGCGGCTGACTGGAGCGCACGGATTCGTTAATCTCTAGCAATCGCAGGCCTGAATATCCGGACCAAGAGGCATATTCCATCGCCCGCTCGCGCGCGGTTTCCATTGCGGCCTTGCGTGCCTGCGCCTTTGCAGCAGTGTCATCATCAACCGAAAAGTTCGGGCCGTTAATATCGGTGGCACCTGCCGCGACCAGAGCATCCAGAACTTCGCCGGTCCGCTCAACTCCGCGCAGTTTCACGCTCACCCTGTTGGAGACCTGATATCCACGGAATATCTGGCGCTGGCTGGTGCGATCATAATCGTAACGCGCATTCAAATTGATGCCGGTTGTCTGAATGTCTTTCTCGTCAATACCCAGCGCCTTGATCCGCGCGATAACGGCAGTCATCTCACGCGCATTCATTCGCATGGCTTCCACCGCAGTGCGCGCTTCGGTGCTTACTCCAGCAGAGATACCCGCAATGTCCGGCTCCGCTTTCACAGTCTCGGTGATGCTGAGTTCGATGACCGGTCCGGTCGCCTGAATTTGAACCTCAGCAGCAGCCAGCGGAGCTGCGACAAGTGCTGCAGTAACGGCAGCGGCGGAAGCAATAGGACGGATCATTGTTTTCTCTCCTGAACTTTCATGACGGCTTATTCGAGCCAGCATTGCGGCGCAGTGAACATGCGCTCTGCGTCAGCTTCACAGCCGGACATAAAGCGATTAGGTCATCTTGACCAATTTATGAGGTACGCGCTGCAATGTTCCGACATATTATTATCCTTCTGTCCTCGTTTATCGCAACGGGAGCTGCGGCCCAAAGCGGGCTCGAGCCGGTTCCAGCGCGTCAATCCGGAGAAGGCGGCGGCCCCTATGGCTCATTAGTAATCAAGGGCGCGACTATGATTGATGGCACGGGCGCTCCGCCAGAGGGTCCCGTCGATATTGTGGTGGCCAACAACCGGATCGTATCTGTTAATCGCGGCGGATCGCCCGCAGACGTTTATGCGCAAGCTGACCGGATTATCGAAGCGGCCGGAATGTATGTCATGCCTGGGTTTGTCGATACGCATGGCCATAATGGTGACCCGCGCAAGGCGCCCAACCCCGATTATGGCTATCGCCTGTGGCTGGCCCATGGCGTGACCAGCGTGCGCGGCGTTTCATTCGATTTCGGGCCGGACAGTATTGATCTGAACCATAAACGCCGCAGCGCCGCCAACACGATAGTGGCGCCTCGCTTGTTTGCCTATGCGGTTTTCGGCGACAAATGGCCAAACGGTGCGGTTACGACCCCGGCCAAAGCACGTGAATGGGTCCGCTGGGCCGCGAACGCGGGATATGACGGGATCAAGTTCTTCAATACGGATGCGCCCGATGTGCTGGCTGCTGCGCTAGATGAGGCGGAAACGCAAAATCTGGGCACAGTTGCACATTTGGGGCAGCGCGGTGTGGCTCAGGTAAATGCCCGCAAGGCGGTCGAGCTAGGCCTTGACGGTGTCACCCATTTTTACGGCCACATGGAGTCGCTGCTGCACCAAGGAGCGTTGCCCAATTATCCGGCGGACTACAATTATCTCGACGAGCAATCGCGTTTCTCCGAAGTTGCGCGATTGGCTGAACAAATTGTCGAACCGGGGAGCGAAGAATGGGACGAGTACGTCGATTTTCTGGTCGATAGCGGAGTCACGCTCAGCCCGACCTTTAATATCTACTCCGCATCGCGCGATGTGATGCGCGCCCGAACGGCAGAATGGCACGCAAAATACACTCTGCCCTCACTGATGAATTTTTATGAGCCGAGCCTGACTAATCACGGGTCCTATTATCATGACTGGTCAACCGGAGACGAAGTCGCATGGCGGCGTTTTTATGCACCTTGGATGCAGCTAACCAACGAGTTCAAGAACAAAGGCGGCCGCGTCACTGTAGGGTCCGATCCAGGCTATATCTACCAAACATGGGGTTTCGCCTATATCGGCGAGTTCGAAATGCTTCAGGAAGCCGGCTTTACCCCGATGGAAGTAATTCAGGCGGCCACCATGAATGGCGCAGACGAAATCTATCAGGCCAAAGGCCGCGCGGCTCCATTTGGAACGATCAAAGCCGGAAAGCTTGCCGATCTGGTTATCGTACCTGAAAACCCGCTTGCTAATTTCAAAACGCTTTACGGCACCGGTCATGTCCGTTTGAACCGCGAAACCAATGTGCTGGAGCGTGTGGGCGGTGTGCGCTGGACTGTGAAAGACGGCATTGTCTATGATGCGCCTGAATTACTCGCCGATGTTGCTGCAATGGTCGATGCGCAGCAACAGAGATAGCGTCTCTGCGCCGAGAACCCGCTTGCCGGAACAGCGCGACTGACCTAACGCGCGCTTCCTATGGCGCAACCACCGATCCTCAGCTGGGAAGGCCTCGGCCTGCAACAAGGCGGACGCTGGCTATTTGGCGGGCCGGACACTGACGGGCTGGACTTGCATATCGGCCCGCGCGACCGCTTGGCGCTGATTGGCCGCAACGGTGCTGGCAAAACCACATTGTTCCGTCTGATCAATGATCAGATCGAGGCTGATCGCGGCATTCGAAAAGTAAAGCCCGGCACACGTATCGTCGTGCTGGAGCAAGAGCCGGACTTTTCGTCCTACGAAACGTTGATGGACTTCGCTTTGGATGGCGAGCACCCCCCAGAGGAATATGAGGTCGAATCCATCGCCGGACAGCTTGGCATCGACATGAGCACCCCGTGCAAGGGTGCAAGCGGCGGCGAAAAACGGCGCGCCGCCATTGCCCGTGCGCTGGCTCAGGATCCTGACCTGCTGCTGATGGACGAGCCTACGAACCACCTCGACCTGGCGGCGATTGACTGGCTGGAAAGTTGGCTCGACCGGTATAAAGGTGCCTTCGTTGTCATCAGTCACGACCGTACTTTTTTGAAGCGACTTACCCGTTCCACGATCTGGCTGGACCGCGGCGGATTGCGCCGCAAAGATGTGGGTTTTGGCGGCTATGACGCATGGGAAGAGGCAGTCTATGCCGAGGAAGCCCGCGCGACTGAAAAGCTCGATGCCAAGCTTAAGCTGGAAGCGCATTGGCTGGAACGCGGTGTAACCGCGCGGCGAAAACGCAATCAGGGGCGGCTGGAGAAACTGTGGCAGATGCGGGCGCAGCGCGCCGCCATGATCAATCCCACAGGCTCGGCGAAACTGGGGCTGGCGGTTGACGAGGATAACAAGTCGAAATCCGTCATTGTCGCAGACAAGGTTCACAAAAGTTTTGGTGACCGGAAGATTATCCGCGATTTCTCGCTGCGTATCCAGCGCGGGGACCGCATCGGCGTGGTCGGTTCCAACGGGGCCGGTAAGACAACCCTGCTGAAGATGCTTACGGGCGAAATGGAGCCCGATGAAGGCTCGATTACGATCGCCAAATCGCTGACAGGCGTCATGATCGACCAGCAGCGCGCATTGATGACGCCCGACAAATCCGTGCGCGAAGTTCTGGCCGAGGGCGGTGACTGGGTGGATGTCCGAGGGACCCGCAAACACGTGCAAGGCTACTTGAAAGAGTTTCTGTTCGATCCGGGCCTGATCGATACCAAAGTCGGCACAATGTCCGGCGGAGAACGATCCCGTTTGCTGCTGGCGCGCGAATTCGCCCGCAAATCGAACCTTTTGGTGCTAGATGAGCCGACTAATGATCTTGATCTGGAAACGCTCGATCTACTGCAGGAAGTAATCGCGGATTATGAAGGCACGGTTTTGATCGTGAGCCATGATCGCGACTTTCTCGACAAGACCGTCACTCTGACGCTCGGTCTTGATGGCAGCGGCTTCGTCGACATTGTTGCTGGCGGTTACGAAGATTGGGAGGCCAAGCGAACGCAAAGAAATTCTGCGGGCAAGCAAAAGAAGCCAAAACCTCAAGCCCAGGCCCCCTCGCCAGCGCCAGCCACGCATACTCCCTCGAAGTCTCCCAGCACCAAACTGAGTTACAAGGACCAGCGAGATTACGAATTGCTGCCAGAGCGGATAGAAAAGCTAGAAGCGGCCATCCTTCGCGGAGAGAAAATTCTGTCTGACCCAGAGCTATATTCCAAAGATCCGCAGAAGTTTACCGACATTTCGCAAGGCATCGAAAATGCCCGGAGCGAAAAGAACGCAGCCGAAGAACGCTGGCTGGAGCTGGCCGAAAAGGTCGAGGGATGACCAATCTGCATGATCGTATCGCAGCGTGTACGATCTGCGAGAAACATCTTCCTCACGGCGTTCGCCCGATTGTCCAATTTTCCCCATCGTCCAAAATCCTGATCATCGGTCAGGCACCCGGTTCAAAAGTTCATGCGAGCGGCATTCCTTGGGATGATGATAGCGGCGACCGCCTGCGCGATTGGACCGGACTAAGCAAAGATCAGTTTTACGATCCCGATAATGTTGCCATTGTCCCAATGGGCTTTTGCTATCCCGGCAAAGCAAGCGGCGGCGACAAGCCTCCCCGAAAAGAATGCGCACCCGAGTGGCATCAGGAAATCTTGTCCGAACTGCCGCAAAGCAGACTCACTTTGCTGATCGGGACCTACGCGCAGGCATATTATCTGCCCGACATGCGGAAAATGACCCTGACCGAGCGCGTGAAAGCCCATGAAATTCTGGCGCCAGATATAATTGCATTACCTCATCCAGCCTGGCGCAGCCGTATATGGATGGGCAAAAACCCATGGTTCGCGGAAGACGTTCTTCCGATGCTACGGGATCGAATTGGCAGATTGCTCAACTAATGCGGTAAAAATTGGCCACACGGTCCAATGCAAGTTTCAATACCAGCTTTCCGCTGCGAGAGGGCCATGCGAGCGCTTTCTCGGCGTCCGGCAGGCCTTCGCCCGCGCACACTACCCTCCAGAGAATATCAGAAAGACCGCTACCCGCCTCGGCTATGGCTCCATCGAAACGGGCCTTTGCAGCGATCTGTCGCTCCCCCGGGGACAATCCTGCGTCATTCCCCCGCCCCTTGATGCGGACCGGATCCCAGCTCATCGTAATGCTCGCGCCTAGTTGCGCACGCTCGTAATCCGCGCGTAACCGTTCGCCAGCGTCCAATAGCCGGTCATCCAGATGACCGCGCGAATGAAGCCAAGTCAGCGGCGACTCGCCCAGATTGACAGTGGCGCTTCGCCGCTTCGCACCCACGCTCTTCCCGCGTTTCGGCCCGTATTGTGTTAATTCACGCTCAGCCAGTTGACGATGCATAAAGATTCCCTCGCTAGTTTTGAAAATGGTCACTTGCCAAACCGGACTATTTGTAGGAAAGAAAAAACCGATTTGGTTATTTGGAATAATTTATGATCAACCGCATCCGTGACATCCGCAAAGCAAAAGGCTGGACCCTGGCCGATTTGGCGGAGGCATGTGCCCCACCCACAACCGCGCAAACTATCGGACGGTTGGAAACGGGAATGCGAAACCTGTCGATCAAATGGATGGACCGGATTGGCGCAGCCCTGGAGGTCGACCCGCAAAGCCTTGTCCGTTCGGATGAAAAAGCTGTGCCACACGTAATCGCCGCGCTGACAGAAAGCGGACCGGAGGCGCTGCGCAAACCAGCCGATGCTGTTTTGCCAACCGAGCTCAATATTGGGGGCACGCAATTGGTTTTGGCTGTGAAAGCCAGCGCTGGTGAATATCGTGCAGGCGATCAATTATGGCTGCGGCAGATCGATCCTGAGGATGCAGCGCGCGCGATCAATCGCGATGTTCTGGTCCCGCGTTCCGGAGGTAGGTTCTATTTTGGACGTCTGATTGACCGGCAGGGTACATTAGTGGGCATTTTACCGCCAGGTTTGGGCCAGAAGCAGCAGGTCGTAGACAAACCTGCCTGGATCGGCGTGGCAGAGATGCTGGTGCGCGCACTATGAGCGAAACCGCACCTTTGGCCAAAAAACGCATTCTATCTATTTCAACGCTGTTTCCCAATGCGCACGTTCCAAGGTTCGGGACATTCGTGGCGCGCAGTCTTGAGGCTTTGGCGGCACATGGCGAGTGGGATGTTACGGTCATCAATCCCATTGGGATCCCGCCGATCGCTTTCGGCAAATACCGTCCATTATCCGCAGCTGCTATAGATGGTTTCGAAAACGGCATCAGCGTCCATCGGCCTAAATTCACATTGATCCCGAGTATTGGTGCACGGATAAACCCAAGCGTTATTGCGCGCAAAATTCTGCCTCTGGCGAAGACGTTACACCAACAAAACCCGTTCGATCTGGTGGATGCTCAGTTCTTCTATCCCGATGGACCTGCGGCCGCATGGATAGCGCGCGAGCTCGGGCTACCTTGCTCGATAAAGGCGCGCGGCTCCGACATCAGCATATGGGGTCAGAAACCTTTTTCACAGGAGCAAATCCTGGAAGCGGGTGAGCATTGCACTGGGATTCTAGCAGTATCAAAAGCTCTGGCAAAAGAGATGTCAGACATCGGCCTGCCATTTTCCAAAATTACAGTTCACTACACTGGATTGGACAGAGACAGATTTCGGCCTCTGGCGCATTCAGGGTTGCGAACCAAGCTCGGCCAAACACTGGGTGTAAACCTGCCGGTCAATGCGCCGCTACTTTCGACCGTAGGCGCAATGGTCCATCGTAAGGGACAGGATTTGGTGATCGGCGCACTACCGGACATTCCAGACGCGCATCTGATGCTGATTGGAACGGGTCCGGACGAGAAGCACCTGCGCGGGCTGGTAAAGGACTTGCGGCTTGAAGACCGAGTTCATTTTCTTGGCTCTGTTGATCATGATTTGCTGCCGGTTATCCTGTCCGCATCAGATGCGATGGTTTTGCCCTCCGCAAGCGAAGGTCTCGCGAATGCTTGGGTGGAGGCTCTGGCCTGCGGGACGCCTTTGGTCATCTCTGACGCAGGCGGCGCCAAGGAACTGGTCAGTTCCCCGGATGCAGGACTAATAGTCGCGCGTACGCCCGACGCCGTGTCAGCTGGTGTGAAGCAGGTGCTCGCGAAAAACTTGTCGCCGCAAGCCGTTGCCGCAACCGCAGAGCATTTCAGCTGGGCACACCACGCAGAATTGCTCGCAGCGTACTACACTAAACTGGTTACGCCGCTAGACGGGTAAAGGTGCTTCGCTGGAACCGGACCGGTCAAAGGCCAGCTTCTAATTACATCTCGCCGCGGGCCAGCTTTTCTTGACGGTCGGCAACGGTCTCTTCCGGGACGAAGCTGTTCGAGTCGACACCAAGCCAGATCAGGATCGGCGCAGCCATATAGACCGAGCTATAAGTACCGATGAACAGACCCAGCGTGATCGCTGCAACCAAACCGAACAAGCTGTCGGGGCCGTAGAAAAGCAGTGGCAACAGGGCAACGAGCAGCGTCAGCGATGTCATAACTGTACGCGCCAGGGTCTCGTTGACAGACAGATCGAGAAGTTCCGGCAGCGGCATCTTGCGATACTTCTTCAGATTTTCTCTGATCCGGTCGTAGACGACGATTGTATCGTTCAATGAGTAACCGATTATTGCCAAGATAGCCGCGATAATCTGAAGGCTGAACTCCAGCTGGAACAGGGCAAAGAAGCCTAGTGTCAGCGATACGTCATGCGCCAGCGCAAACAATGCACCAACACCGAACTGCCACTCGAACCGGATCCAGATATAGAGCGCAATCGCCAGCATTGCAGCAAGCAGCGCGTACACCGCTTTCTCACGGAATTCGCCAGCGACCTTGCCAGAGACGGTGTCGTTACCGTCACGGCGTACATTCTCGTATTGGCTCTCGATTGACGCGATGACTTGATCACCGATTGCGGTGGCCGCTCCCGCCTGTTCCTCAACTTCTTCAGGCAGGCGAACACGGATCGAAACCTGATTTTCTTCGCCGAAGCGCTGGATAACAGGTTCGCCATAGCCAAGACCGGAAATCTGTTCGCGCAAAGACGCAATCGGAGCTTCTTCAAGGTCTTCGAATGTCAGGCGGACTTCTTGGCCGCCTGCGAAGTCAACGCCGTAATTAAGTCCCTGAGTATAGACCAAGCCCCAGCTCGCAATCATCAGCAATACACTGACAACGTAGAATGGAACCCGCCAACGCAGGAACTTGATATTGGTGTCTTCGGGGACAAGTTTGAGCAATCGCATTTTCCAGTCTCCCTTAAATGTTCAAATCCGAAGGGCGCGTTTTGCGAACCCATCCAGCGACCCACATACGGGTCAGAGTAAGAGCGGTGAACACGCTAGTCGCAAGGCCGATAATCAGCACCACGGCGAAGCCGCGCACCGGACCGGAGCCAAACAGGAACAGCAGCACACCTGCGATGAAATTTGTGATGTTGGCATCATAAATTGCGCGGCTGGCCTCTTTATAGCCGTTTTCGATGGCAGTGATGACCCGCCTTCCCCGCTTTCGCTCTTCGCGTATTCGTTCGTTAATTAGCACGTTGGCATCAACCGCCGCACCTACTGTCAGCACGAAGCCTGCGATACCTGGCAAGGTCAGCGTGGTATTGAGCCCAGCCATAATGCCGAGCAGCATCAAAACATTGATCACCAACGCTATCGTTGCGTAGACGCCGAACCGGCCATAGCTGGCCACCATCAGTGCGATCACAGCAACCGAACCAATCATCATTGCAATCAAACCGCGCTTGATCGAGTCCGCGCCAAGATCCGGCCCAACGGTGCGTTCTTCTACGACGGTAAGATCTACCGGCAAAGCGCCAGAGCGAAGCGAAATTGCCAACTGGTTCGCAGTCTCTGTGGTAAAGCTGCCTGAAATCTGCGCGCTTCCGCCCAGAATTGGTTCGTTGATATTCGGAGCGGAAAGAACCTCTCCGTCCAGAATAATCGCGAACGGCTTGTTCACGTTCTCACGGGTCAGGTTCGCAAATCGTGCCCCGCCCTGTTGGTCAAAAGTAATCGACACAACAGCTTCATTCGTCTGCGGATCGAAGCTTTGCTGCGCGTTGGTAAGATTGTCGCCTTTGATACCGCTGAGGCGCCTTACTGCGAGCGACTGCCCTTCAAAGGGTGTACCCGCGGCATATGGGAATATCTGGCTACCTGCTGGTGCAATACCCGCGGCGACTTCAGTCGGCAGAGCATTCTGGTCGACCAGCTTGAATTCAAGCTTGGCGGTCTGACCCAGCAGTTCTTTCAACTGATCAGGATCTTGCAGACCGGGTACCTGGACGACAATCCGCGTATCACCTTGGCGAATAATTGTGGGCTCGCGCGTGCCCAAGGCATCAATACGCTTACGAACGACTTCAGTCGCGCTATCCATCGCCTGTGTGACAGCGTTTTCCGCGCCCTCCTCAGTCTGGGTCAGGACAAAGCGTGTTTCGTCAACGACTTCCAAGGTCCACTCAGTGACGATGCCTGTTCCGTTCATCAGCGGAAGTATTTCTTCACGCGCACGGTCTACGTCACCGGAACTTTCCAGAATAAAACTCAAGCGCCCATTTTGCGCTGACATATCGCCAAACCGGATGCGCGGCTCTGCCCCGCGAAGGGCGGCACGAACTGCCTCCTCCATATTTTCCAAACGCTGTTCAGCCACTTGATCAGGCTCGGCTTCCAGCAGGAGATGGCTACCACCGGCAAGGTCCAACCCCAAATTGACCGTTTGATCGGGCAACGCTTCGGGCCATTGCAGGTTTGCCACGGCGAAAACCGATGGCAATGCAGCGAACATCGCGATCAGGGTCACACCCCAGAGCCAAATCTTTCGCCAGCGTGGAAATTCAAGCATATGGGAAGTCCCGTATTCTAAGCCGTCAGGCTTTGAAGTTTAATCGTTTGCGGCTTTACCAGCAGGCGGCACAATATCACCGATGGTCGCTTTAACCGCCTTTACGCGGACGCCTTGCGCCAGCTCGATATCGGCGTAGTCGTCATCAACCTTGATGACCTTGCCAATCAGCCCGCCAGCGGTGACGATCTTATCGCCCTTCTTTACAGAAGCGATCTTGGCCGCGTGTTCTTTCTGCCGTTTCATTTGCGGGCGGATAATCAGAAACCAGAAAATCAGGCCCATGCCCACCAGAGGCAAAAACTGGACCCATGCCGGCGGAGCTTCCGCGCCGGCCGCTGCAGTAAGAAGATCGAACATCACGTCGCAAATACCTTAAAGTAAACCATTGGTACCACGGGCTTTGCGGAGAGACAGTTATGCACCCCCCAGCGCCCTTTGGCAGTAAGTGGGCGCGACTAGCAGCAATGCAAGAGCAGAGCAACGCAGCAACTGGTCAAGTGTAGGATTGGTGCAACAGATATTGCGTTCGGCAAATGGCCGCCTTATAGGCGCGCCTCCACTGATCGGGACGTGGCGCAGTCTGGTAGCGCACTACACTGGGGGTGTAGGGGCCGTAGGTTCGAATCCTATCGTCCCGACCAGTGGAATATCACCCTTATAGTTTTGCCGCAGTTGAATTCGGTCAGGCCGCTTCGGACAGGCTTTCAATTCGTGTGTGAGATCGGATGTTATGACGGGTGGTTTCAAAAACCTTTGGGCGGATAACATGACCAAGAACAGGCTGTGGATTGCCTATTGAAACATCCACTTGAAAACGTGCCGTAGTTAGCGTTTGCCCCTTAGCAATAGCAGACAGATTTTTGAACTTCGAAGCGCCTTGGATAACCGAGTGCATTACGCTGCAAATGACAGCAATTGATCCAATGAAGATTACGGAACTCACAAAAAACTGCAGCATGTCATCACCCTTTCTGTAGCCCCGGTATTGGATACACTGGTACGAGAAAATTCCGATGTAACAGCCTGTCACGATGCGTAACATTGTGAAACTTTTCACAGGATATCCACACTCAATATTACGTCAGTCCAGAAATTTTGTTCGCAATTTTCAGTAGTTGCACGGCATTGTGAACGCGCTTAACGCTTTGGCAGGAGACGTGACAATGCCGCAAAGTAACCCTGCAAAAATGCGATCCTGGCTGTTTGCCCCCGGAGATAGCGAGAAAAAGATGGCTAAGGCCGCCGATGGCCAGGCGGATATTGTCCTGCTGGATCTAGAAGATTCGGTTATGCCGGAAAGCAAACCTGCCGCTCGTGAGATGGTACATAACTTCCTCGCGTCGCGCGATGACCGGCACCGGCTCTGGGTACGCGTTAATCCGTTATCGAGCGGCGACATTGAGGCGGATTTAGACGCTATTATGCCAGCTGCTCCGGGCGGACTGTTCTTGCCCAAGGCAGAAGGCCGACCTGATATGGATGCGCTGGATGCGATGCTAACAACGCGCGAAAAACTACACGGCATTGAATCAGGGGCTACCAAGGTTGCTGCACTTGTTACGGAAACACCCCGCTCAATGTTTACGACGGGCGATTACGAAGGCGCGCCTCGCCTCGTTGCGATGAGCTGGGGTGCTGAAGACTTATCGTCTGCCCTTGGTGCGCGCGTGCAATTTAACGACAATGGCGGCTATATGCCTACCTTCGAACTGGCGCGAAGTCTGTGCCTACTTGGCGCAGTGGCCGCCGGAGTAGCACCTGTTGAAACTATACAGGCCGATTTTCGCGATCTTGAAGGTTTGAAGGATCGCGCGCTGCTGGTCCGTAGCCAAGGCTATCGCGGGATGCTCGCAATCCATCCTGCTCAGGTACCGATAATAAACGAGGCCTTTACTCCAACCGCGCAAGAGATTGCCCATGCACGGGCCATCATCGCAGCATTTGACGCAAATCCGGGCGCCGGCACAGTCGGCCTTGACGGCGCAATGCTTGATCGTCCGCACTTGGCATTAGCGAAGGCGATGATAGACAGCGCCGATCTGTAGTACCAATTAGCATAATTATTTTCCTACTTTATCCCATTTGGTTAGTTCATAAGCGAATCACCAAAGGATTTCGCTTATGGCACTACTCGAATCACTCATCGGCCCGATCGCATCGCTAATCGACAAGCTGATCCCGGACAAAGAGGCGCGCGCAAAGGCTAAGCTGGAATTGATTGCTCTTGAAGGCACGCAGGAACTCAAAGCCATTGAGGCCCGCCTTGCCGCGATTGTCGCGGAAGCAAACTCCAAAGATCCTTGGACCAGCCGGGCCCGTCCCAGTTTTCTGTATGTAATGTATGTGCTGCTGCTGACCGCATTACCTATGGGCGTGCTTGCTGCGTTCAGTCCGGTAACAGCAAAAGATATTGCAAGCGGGATGAACGCCTATCTCGCCGGGCTACCTGAACCGCTCTACGCCCTCTTCGGCACCGGCTATCTTGGCTACACCGCGGCGCGGCAATGGGGTAAAGTAAAAGGGGTGGAACGGTAAATCAGCAAAGTGCTTGATCATTGCTGATACACGCAAACTACTTGCTGCAAACCGCGTGTGCGCTAAATCATAATGATGACTAGCAGCACAAACACCATCTACGTTCTAAACGGACCGAACCTGAACCTTCTCGGCACGAGAGAGCCGGAAATTTATGGCCCCGATACGCTGGATGATATCGCCGGCATGCTAGAGGATCGGGCGCGCGAATTAGGGCTTGAGATCGATATGCGTCAAACCAATCATGAAGGAATGCTGGTCGATTGGTTGCACGAGGCGCAAGCAGAAGGCGCGAAAGCGGTTCTCCTGAACGCAGCTGCCTATACGCACACATCCATTGCGCTGCTCGATGCAATCAAGGCGATCCGTACTCCGGTGATTGAAGTGCATATATCCGATCCCTCCACCCGCGAAGAGTTTCGACATATCTCCTATGTCGGAATGGCGGCGGTAGAGACCGTTCAGGGTCAGGGCACACAGGGATATGTGACTGCGCTAGAGGCCGCAGCACGTCTATAAATACCGCCAAAAACCGCCCCTACCCCTTGCCCTTCGCCGTAAGGGCGAGCATAGGCGGAGCCTTAAAACAATTATGAGGCAAGCATGGCCACTACCAAGGGCGCTGCCGGCAAAAAGTCCGGCATGAATGTTGATACCAAGCTGGTTCGCGAACTGGCTGAAATGCTGGGTGAAACCGGTCTTACCGAAATCGAAGTGGAAGATGGCGAACGAAAAGTTCGTGTTTCGCGCGGCGCCGTTGCCGCACCGGCGCAGCAGATGATGGCTGCACCGGCTACTCCAGCTCCGGCCCCTGCGCCAGCTGTGACCGCACCTGCTTCGCCAGAGGCTCCTGCGGCTGAAGCATCTCATGCTGATGCAATGAAATCGCCAATGGTCGGAACTGTATATCTGTCCGCAGAGCCGGGCGCAGCACCATTTGTAAGCGTGGGCGACAGCGTCAAAGAGGGCGACACATTGGTAATCGTTGAAGCGATGAAGGTGATGAACCCGATCGCTGCAGACAAGGCCGGTACGATTAAGGCCATTCTGGTTGAAAACGCACAGCCAGTTGAGTTCGATCAACCGCTTGTCGTGATCGGATAATCGTTCATGGGCATTTCCCGCATTTTGATCGCCAATCGCGGCGAAATCGCATTACGAATTCACCGCGCTGCGCATGAGATGGGCATCGAAACTGTCGCGGTTCATTCCACTGCGGACGCCGAAGCTATGCACGTAAGGCTGGCTGATCACGCCGTATGTATCGGCCCGCCATCTGCTACCGATAGCTACCTGAATACTGCTGCAATCATTTCGGCCGCTGAAATCGCCCATTGCGATGCGATTCACCCTGGATACGGCTTCTTGTCTGAAAACGAGAAATTTGCCGAGATCGTAGAAGCGCATGACATCGCCTGGATCGGTCCGAAGCCGGAACATATCCGCACCATGGGCGACAAGGTCATGGCCAAAAAAACCGCGGGCGAGCTTGGTCTTCCTCTTGTTCCTGGTTCCGCCGGCGCAGTTAGTGACCCGGAAGAAGCCGCAAAGATCGCTAAGGAAATCGGCTATCCGGTAATTATTAAGGCAGCATCCGGCGGCGGCGGACGCGGCATGAAAGTGTGCGAAAGCGAAGACCGCTTGGCTGAGTTAATGCAGGCTGCGGGAAATGAAGCCAAATCCGCGTTTGGTGACGCCACTGTATACCTCGAAAAGTATCTGGGCGATCCTCGCCACATCGAATTTCAAGTGTTCGGTGACGGAAAAGGCAATGCAATTCATTTGGGCGAGCGCGACTGTTCATTGCAGCGCCGCCACCAAAAGGTCTTTGAAGAAGCCCCTAGTCCGGTTCTTTCTGATGAAGAACGTAACCGTATGGGTGAAATTTGCTCAAAAGCGATGGCCGACATGGGCTATCGCGGCGCCGGAACCATCGAATTTCTTTGGGAAGACGGCGAGTTCTATTTCATTGAAATGAACACCCGTCTGCAAGTCGAGCATCCGGTGACCGAAATGATTACCGGTGTCGACCTGGTTCGCGAGCAGATTCGCGTTGCTGATGGAAAGCCGCTCTCGGTCAAACAGGAAGAGATTGAATTTAACGGTCACGCGATCGAATGCCGTATCAATGCAGAAGACCCCTTCACTTTCGCGCCATCGCCCGGCGAAGTGACCTCCTACCATGCGGCAGGCGGTATGCATGTCCGCGTCGATAGCGGTCTGTATGCGGGATATCGTATTCCGCCTTATTACGATTCGATGATCGCCAAGTTGATCGTTTATGGCCGTAACCGCGAAGGCTGTATCATGAGACTGCGCCGTGCGTTGGAGGAGATGGTTGTCGAAGGCGTCAAAACCTCGATCCCGCTGCACCGCGAACTTATCCAGCAACCGGATATCCTGAGCGGCGATTATTCGATTAAATGGCTGGAAGAGTATTTGGCCAAGCGCGAAGGATAGGTTTCTGACGGAGCGCGCCAGCAAAGATTATCCGCCACTAAGCGAGGCAGATGTCAGCGCGGTCATTGAGATGGCGCTGAGCGATCATACCAGCTTTGCAACGATCGAGCTGGAGTTCGGCCTATCGGACAGTCAGGTAAAAGAGCTAATGCGCAACTCGCTTAAGCCGTCCAGTTATCGTGCATGGCGCAAGCGTGTGCGGGATTTCGGCAGCAGGCGCGCGCATTACAAATAGGCTGTGCCGCGCAATCCAAGAATTTTGTGTCAGTCGACCATATCGACACAAATTTGAGCCTCTGCTGCCACAGAGGACGCATCTTCGCTCGCCAGAATTTGCTCGCGGCTTTCATTTAATTGCGCCATCGATGTTTGCTCATCCAAACCGGCTGGCAGCGCGTAGGCATTATTGTGCCACATCATTGTTTCGAGCAAGCGGGGCTCGCGCTCCACATCAGCGGCTACTGACCCATCATTCAGCAAGCGGTTATATGCGCTAATCAATCCGGCGCAGCGCAGATGTTCTGTCGGGCTCAGTTCGTCAAAGCTCGCACTTTGCTGACCTTTATAGGCTGCATCATCAATAATAGGGTCATCGCCTTGTGAACAAGCCGACACCGAACCGGCAGCGACGACCATAGAGATCAACCAAACCTTCATTCGAGCGGGACCCCCGGCTCATGCTTGGCAGTCCGAATCGTAAGCGAGGTCTTCACGCTTTCGACATTCGGCGCTGGCGTAAGTTTGCTAGTCAGAAACTCTTGAAAACTCTGCAAATCCTTGCTGACAACTTTGAGAATAAAGTCGATTTCTCCATTCAGCATATGCACTTCGCGCACTTCAGGGAGGCCGTTCATATGGTCTTCAAATTCGCGCAAGGCGGCCTCTGCTTGGCTTTTCAGGCTGACCATAGCAAAAACCGTGATGGCGAAGCCCAATTGGGAGGCATCCAGATCAGCATGATATCCCCGGATAACGCCATCATCTTCCAGAGCCCTGACGCGGCGCAAACAAGGCGGCGCGGTCAGCCCGACACGCTGGGCAAGTTCCACGTTGGTTACGCGCCCCTCGCTTTGCAATTCAGCTAGTAATCTCCGGTCAATCTCATCGAGATTTGCCATTTTACTGTCCCCGTATCAGCTTAACACACCGTTTTATGCGTGTTGCAGCAATGAATGCCATAACTTTGCCCGCATCTAACTAATATTGTTATTCCTGCCAGCAATTGTCCCGCTTTGCAACGTTATGAAGGCTAAGCGTTTCCTGTGGACACGGAGGTGATAGGGCATATTCGCTCGGAGGTTTCCGAGTATCGTTGCCTGCCGGAGAATCGTCCAAAACCATGCACTTTGATGATCGCCTTGCCACTGTGCTGCGCCATAGAGCGTCGGGCGATAGGGCTGCGCGCACGCAGTTCCGGCAATTGCTGGACCTGCTGGGTAGTAAGCCCGCTGGCGCATCAGGCGGACGGGACGAGAAAATGCTTGCGGCAGCATGGTTGCGCCTTGGTGCTTTGGGGGAGAATATTCCAGCTACCGAACGTGCCGCAATGTTGCGCGAACCGGGTCTGCGTTTCCGCAATCCAGAGCTGGCCGCGCATTTGGCGGAGGATGAGCCGGAAGTTGCACTGGCCGCACTTAATGCCGCAAATCTCAGCACGGATGACTGGGGTGCGCTAATCCCCCGCCTTCCGATCAGAGCGCGCGGCTTCTTAAGGCTACGGCGTGATCTCTCTCCGCAAACGAAAGACTTGCTTGAACAGCTGGGTATCCATGATCGCGGCCTGCCCGTGCCCATCAATACCGACGCCTCAGACGAGGGCGAGTTAGCGAACGCCTCCAAAGCACCCGCCAGTAAGGTCGCTCCGCCGATACCCGCAAATGATCTGACTGGGGCAACCGCAGATGCGCCGGATGACGAGTCTGAGGAGCTAGTCGAGGAAACAACGGCGATTGGCGCATTGGTAAAGCGGATCGATGCATTCCGGCAAGCGCGCAAGGATTCGGTTACCGCAGCCGGTTCCGCCAACGGGTCCGACCTACGTCTGCCGCTTGGCGAAGAGGCCGAGGAACGAGAGCGCGCCGAATTGGACGGCTTCGCCTTCACTGCCAATGTTGGCGGCAGGATCGATTGGGCAGAACAGAGTGTAGCGCCGATGGTTGTCGGCACTCTGCTAAACCGTCAAATCGGTGCAATCGCGCGTAAATGCCAGCCCATCGCCGCGATGCATCAGACCCTTGTAGGCAGCGATCTCATCGCTGGCGACTGGATAGTCGATGCACAGCCGCGCTTCACTAAACCTGACGGGCGATTCTATGGCTATGCAGGGATGTTTCGCCGCGCTGCGCAGGCTTATGCTTCAGATCAACCGGAAGCCGAGCAATCAAGCGAAGCGGACCGACTTCGCCAATTGCTCCACGAATTGCGCACGCCGGTAAACGCCATTCAAGGTTTCTCCGAAGTCATTCAGCAGCAGCTTTTCGGGCCCACACCGCATGAATATCGCGCTTTGGCTGCTACAATCGCCGGGGATAGCGCGCGGATGCTTGCCGGCTTTGATGAATTGGACCGCCTTGCCAGGCTGGAGACAGCATCGTTGGAAATGGAGATCGGCGAAAGCGATTTTGCTTCCATCGTCACGCGGCACGTCGAACAGCTTCAGAGCATTCTCACACCGAAAACAGCCGAGATGGACCTGACAACCGCCGGGGTCGCGTTGGTCGGTCTGGATACGACTGAGGCAGAAGGTCTCTCATGGCGGATCTTGGCAACGTTGGCTGGCAATGTCGGTGCAGGCGAACACATTTCGGCAGAACTTGCAGAACATGGCGGGTTGTTGAGGCTTGCCGCTTCGCTCCCGCTTTCGCTCGCCGCGACGGACGACGTGTTTGCGGCCTCGGCCCATGGCGGCAAAGCTGCGGTCAGTGCGGGCATGTTCGGCTCGGGCTTTTCTCTCAGACTTGCCCGCGCTGAAGCCAGAATGGCTGGCGGGGATCTTTCACGAGTGGATGATTGGCTTCTTCTGACACTGCCGCTCTTGACCAACAGTGCAGGCGAACCTAGCCAAACAGGCGCAGGCAACG
Organism: Sphingomonadaceae bacterium; assembly: GCA_020630295.1. Lineage (GTDB taxonomy): Bacteria > Pseudomonadota > Alphaproteobacteria > Sphingomonadales > Sphingomonadaceae > Pontixanthobacter. The sequence continues at coordinate 6,352 of JAHDBR010000022.1, read as the reverse complement.
CGGCTTAGGCTAGCGCGCGATAGCCGCAACAACAGGGGAGTCCCGGCATTTGGCCCGGTCCATAATCGAAGCGCCGTCACAGCGGGACATTGTCCGTTTCTCGCCCGATTTCGGGCAGCGCGTTTTGTTGACGGTGGATACCGAAGAAGAATTCGATTGGGATGCGCCATTCAGTGCCAGCGGTCATTCGCTGGACCACATCCCGCGTCTCGCCAAATTCCAGCAATTCTGTGAAGGTATCGGCATCTCCCCGGTCTATCTGATCGACTGGCCAGTTGCGTCGTCTCCGCTTGCGAAAGACATCCTGTCGGGACCGTTGGCAGAGGGCAAAGCGGAGATCGGCGTACAACTTCACCCGTGGGTCAATCCTCCACATGATGAGGAAGTGAACCACCATAACAGCTTTGCAGGCAATCTGCCGCATGAGCTGGAAAATGCAAAATTCCGGAAGTTGTTGGACAAGATTCGCGTCAACTTCGGTGTTGAACCGATGATTTATCGCGCAGGCCGCTACGGCGCCGGAAATGAAACAGCCGCGATGCTCAAGAGTGCAGGCCTCGCGATAGACTCGTCAGTTCGGAGCAATTTCGATTACCGGGCTGCGGGCGGGCCCGATTACAGTGAACACCCCCTACAACCTTACTGGATTGAGGAGGACGGTACCAAGTTGCTCGAATTACCGCTCACCACAGTATTCTGGGGAATGTTACGGAAGCAGGGGCGCTTCCTGTATCCCAAATTGCAGGATTGGCCCGCAGCACGCAGCCTGTTGGCGAAAACCGGATTGCTCGAACGAATTCCGCTTACTCCCGAAGGTGTGTCGGCAGACGAAGCCTTGCGCGGGATCGATATCGCAATTGATGACGGTCTGCCCGTATTGGTATTATCCTTTCATAGTCCATCGTTAATTCCAGGCAGTACGCCATACGTGCGTAGTGAAGACGATCTGGACCGGATGTATGATTGGTGGAGACGAATTTTTACCTATCTCGATATGCGCGGAATCCAACCAACCACGGTCGAGCAGATCGTCAAATCTGCCCAAGCGTGATCAACAAAATTCAATTGGACGCTGAAATGGTGCAAACTGCGCTTGCAAGACACGCAGCGCACGGCTAGGCGCTTTTTTCGCTGATCGGCATTGCCGCGCAGCATTGCTTTAGGCATCTACGGGCCTGTAGCTCAGTTGGTTAGAGCTGGCCGCTCATAACGGCTAGGTCGGGGGTTCGAGTCCCTCCGGGCCCACCGGATGCCAACGGGGTACAGAAAGTCTGTATAGCCGTTGAAAGTGAGACAGTCGGGGAGTGGCGCAGCCTGGTAGCGCACCTGTTTTGGGTACAGGGGGTCGCAAGTTCGAATCTTGTCTCCCCGACCATCTCACTTCAAGCATCTGCAAAAATTCCTGAAAGTTCGGCTAGACTTCCCTCGGCGAATTGACTGAGTGGGAAATAATGACCGTGCGAGCAGCCTCACCAACTTTAGACACCCGGTTGATCTGGGCGATCGCCCTGCCCGCAATGGTCACCAATGTCGCCACGGCGCTGATTGGCCTTGGCGATATGTGGATCGTCGGGCGGCTGGAAGATCCGGCAGCACAAGGCGCGGTTGATGTGGGCGCCCGTTTGTTTGCTGTGCTGTTCACCGTAATGAACTTCCTCAAAACCGGCACTACTGGCCTTGTCGCGCAAGAGGGCACCCGTGCCGGTAGCGAAGCGCAAACCGCCATGCTTGTGCGCGGGATGACAGTCGGCGTGATCATCGCCGCCCTTTTGCTGGCTTTGAAACCATTGCTTCTTCCAGCTCTGCTGTCGCTGCTGGGCGCACAAGGTCACGTATTGGAGGCTGCGCGCATTTATGCTGACATCCGCTACTGGACAGCGCCGGGCGTTATGTTGAATCTGGCCCTAATCGGGTTTCTTGTCGGACGCAGGCAGATGACGGCAGTTCTGCTATTCGAGATTGCCTATAATTTTCTCAATATCGGGCTTGGACTCTGGTTCGTGCTGGAACTTGATATGGGAATTGCCGGGATCGGGTGGTCCAGCTTTATCGCTGAGTATGCCAAACTGGCAGCGGTGATGCTGTTTGTATTTCGCGGCGAAGTTGCCGCTGATATGATCAAAGTTCTATCCAAGCTTACTTTTCTGAATTGGCGGAGTATGCGGCCGTTCCTATCGGTCAATCGCGATCTGTTCTTGCGCACGGTTGTGTTGATGATCGCATTGGCCGCGCTGACCAGATTGAGCGCGGAGCGCGGCACGGTCATTCTCGCTGCCAATGGCATCCTGTACCAGATGTTCGTCCTGACTGCGCTGCTCCTCGACGGTTTTGAAAATGCCGCGCAGGTGATAAACGGCGAACGGTTTGGGGCAAAAGACCAAGACGGTTTTAAAAAGTATATCCGCGCCATCATGCTGCGGGGCTTTGGCATAGCAGCGCTGGTCGCTGCGGCTTTCTGGGCGTTCTACGGCCCCGTGCTGGACAGTTTTGCTGCAACTCAGGCAGTAGCGGATGCCGCCCGGGGCAATGCCATCTGGCTGGTCATTATACCGTTCGCAGGCGTGGCCGGTTTTGTGTTTGACGGCGTGTTCGTCGGCGCAAGCTGGACGCGGGCGTTACTCGGCACAATGCTGGGTGCCGCTGCGGTTTACGCAGTCGCCCTGTGGCTCACATGGCCGATGGGTAATTCCGGACTGTGGTTCAGCTTCACACTGTTCCTGATCGCGCGCGCAGCATTGCAAGCAGCCATATTGCCACGGCTGGTGCGCAACAGTTTTGGCAGTTCACAGGCCGCCTGATTACGTTTGGTCGAACCGGTATGTGTCCTCACGGAAATCAAAGCCGGTTTCCGTAGGTAGTGCAGTGAAATACACCACATGCACGCCTACTGCGTCGGGCAATGCCACGGATTGTTCCGGTGCAGTACCTGCGGCCGTCGGAGTATGTCCGAATAACCATCGGGCCAGCTCCCAAGGGCGCTCCACGCGAATGCAACCCGCGCTGAAAAACCGGTCAGTCTTTGCGAATAGGTTCTTGCTCGGCGTGTCGTGTAGATAAACGCCGGTTGCGTTGGGAAACATAAATTTAATGTCACCCATACCATTGCCCGGCCCCGGCTCCTGCCTCAATCGCAGCATCACATCGCCGCGCTTGACCGCCAGCCAATCGACTTCTTCGTAAGACAATACCCGCGGATTTTCCGTCCAGTCAGACAGCGCCTGAAAACCGCGCGTATCCAGATATCGCTTTCCACCGCGCAAAACACGGTCAGCATAGCGCATTTGGGTCAGATCAGGCGGCACATTCCAGTAAGGCCGCAATACGACTCGATCAATCTTACTACTAAGCGGCGGCGTTTGCAGATCGGCCGAGCCGACGACCACATTCATAGAGCCGGTAATGTTTTCCGCTTCGTACATATGCAAACGCTGCGCAGTAATGTCCACGAGAACGAATCGCTCTCCTAGATCGCTTGGCAAAGCTGCTGCGCGGAAGACGTTGCGGTCAATTATGTCGCGGTAATATCTATATCCGCGGTTCAGAGATCGCACCAATTGCGCATCTGCCTGCTTTCCCGAAGGAAGCCCGTGCGCCGAGCGATAATAGGCAATTCGGTCAGCAAGTTGAGCATCAAACTGATCTCCTGCTGGTAGACCCAGCCGGGTACGCAAAGCAGCCACGCGAGCGCCTGCGCTACCCTGCCGCAATGTGGCGCCAGCGGGCACGGGCATCTGGGGTAAACCTGCCCAATCAGCTGCAAACCGTTCTGATGCGTTGGAAAACCGCGTCTGGATAAAGTTCTCGGTCGACGCCGCCCAACTTAATTCCGGCCATTCCTCTTCAGCGGCCGCAGATTCAGCTACGGCCGCTACTTCCTGTGCTGCAACTGGACTTGCCAAAGCCGCCACACACAACAGGAGCGCCGACCCGAAGGCCGACGCTCCTATTTTTGTCAGACTAGATTTATGCAAGATATTACCCGCGTTCGCCCTGCATGACAGGCGCTGCTGCCGGGGCAGGAGCTGCGTTCACAGAACGCGCTGTCCACTGGGACACAGCATCGCAGCTGCTCTTCAGCGTCATCGTATCACCCGCTTCAAACCGGCGGGCGTAAGTCCAGCATTCGGTTGCGCCGGAAACATTAAGACACAGATTGTTGTTACGCACTGCCCAAGTACCCGCTGCGCGGGCGCCGGATGGGCCAGTAATCGTCGCCGTGCCGTTCGGCGCGAAATACACCGCGTTACGCGCACCATCTGCAAACAGTACGTCAACAGTGTGGCCACGCAATTCCTGACCTGTCGGCGCCATTTGGGCCATTGCCGGTGCCGCGAATGCAATCGCGCTTCCGACGACGGCTGCTGTAATGGTTTTTCTCATTTGACTCTCCGGTTGATATTCCAAATCTCACTTTGTCAGAGCGCAAGACGCGGATGCAAACCGCCAAACGAGCGCACTTCGTTAACCATAGTTGAGGAAATATACCGCATCAGTCAAACTGAAGCTGGCACGATATACGTAAACTTTACAATAATTTACGTCGTTTTACCAACTGGGTATTGGTTTACGCGGAACTACCATCTAGCACGTCATCACTGTTAACCATATCTGCTTGATCGATAATTGATTGTCAACTTGAAGCAGAACCGGGAGAATTATTTTGTTTCTAAGACCTGCCCTCACTGCGCTTGTTAGCGCATCTATGTTAGTTGCTCCGGTCAGCGCTTACGCCACCCCAACGTCTGCTTCGGCCGGAGCAGCTAATGGCTTCGTGTCATCAATGTTCGGTGTAGCTTCATCGGTCATGTGCCTTGGCGCGCCGGGCGGCTGCGTGCTTCCAGTGAAGCCAGCAGTTACTACTCCTACACCTCAGCCGGTAACGCAGGCTCCCGTTGCGGAAGTGACCGAAGCGGTTGCTGAAGAGTCGGGCGGCTTTGGCCTCGGCGGAATACTTCTCGGCCTGTTGGGCGCGGCAGGTATTGTAGCGGGTATTCTTGCCATCACAGACAATGACGATGATGTGCCAGCTTCCCCTTAAGCTTTGGATCTTCAGCTAAGGGAGAAGACCCGCCAAATGGCGGGACTTCATCAAATTGGCGGTACCGCTTTAGCGGTGCCGCCATTTTTTTAAGTCTTTATCAGCTCAACTTCTCGCGTTCTGAAGTCACTCGCCCTTGATCGAGCCTTCATGGTTGGCGAGGATGCCGGTTACCTGGGTCCACACCGCAACATTCTGGCGCAGCTGCACAGGATCAATTTTGTCCAGCGTATCATCGGGCGTGTGATGGAGATCGAAGTATCGACTGCCATCCTGCTGCAAATCAATGATTGCGGTTTTCTGGTCGCGGGCAATATTGATGTCTGCCCCGCCAGTCGCAACGATGGCCGAATTAGCTACGCCGAATCGCGCAACAGAAGCGGCCAACTTGGCGTGCAGATCTGGATTGCTTTCGCGAAAATTGCTTTCAAACCGCCAAATCCGGTCTGCGCCGAAATCGCTTTCGAACGCTACGCCAATTGGCTCGTCAATATGGGCTTTGGAATAGGCAACACTGCCATGCAAGCCGACTTCTTCTGCACCAGCCATGAGCACGCGGATCGTTCGCAGCGGCTGACCGGTGTGCGAGACGTGCAACGCAGCTGCGGCCGCGATGCCGCACCCCGCCCCGTCATCAAACGCGCCTGTGCCATTCCACCAGCTGTCCAGATGGCATGCGAGCAATACTGGCGGCAGCGAAGGATCGCGTCCGACAATCTCACCCACGACATTACCGCTTTGTGTCATGCCCAGATTTTGCGGGGTTAGCGTCAGCTTCATCATGATCGGTTTGCCATTAGCCCGGTCAAACATACGCTCCAGATTAGCCGCGTCAGGCAGCGAGAGCGCGCCCGCAGGTGTCGGAACAACACGTCCGACGTCGGTTGACCCATCGGGACGGCGAAATGTTGTGCCACCCGTGTGCGGATTGCGGTGATTATCTGTCCCAACCGATTTGATCACGGTCGCAATTGCGCCTTTGTTCTTGGCGATTCCAGCCCCAATCCAACGGGCGGGCCCAGCAAATCCATATTGCGAACCATCTTGGGTGCGGGTCATGGAATGGCTGATATAGGCAATTTTGCCGTTGAGGCTTCCCTCGGGCGCTGCCCTTAAGTCGGCAACGGTCTCGAACTCAACCACTTCTGCCGTAATGCCTTCTGGCCCTGTCGATGCACTGCCGCCAAGCGGTTGAATGATAAGTGGTTGCGGGAACGGGCTGACGATTTCTGCCTTATGGACATCACCGGGAACCCACGTTTCCATCATAAACGGTTCGTCTGCGACATTCTCGAAGCCTTTGGCCTTCAGCCA
>JAHDBR010000086.1 GCA_020630295.1 Sphingomonadaceae bacterium | reverse complement strand
GCGCTAAATTGCAACCTCTTCGGTCGCCTATTTGCGCACTTTGCAGTCCCTCCAAAACCTTCTCCTTGACCGTGTTCCATGAGGTGTATCGTGTAGGGTTTGCCGAGGGTGGAAATACCCAGATCGGATGCTTTTCACAGCTTAACCGAAAAGCGCCGTTGCAGCAGCGCGCTGCACTTCCCATATGCGTATTATGAACAAGACATACCCTCTACTTCCGCTTCGCGACATTGTTGTATTCCCCGGCATGGTGGTGCCGTTATTCGTTGGCCGCGATAAATCCGTCGCCGCGCTCGAAGTGGCGATGGAAGGCAGCAAGGATATTTTCCTGCTCGCGCAATTGGACCCGGGCTGTGACGATCCGCAGCCTGACGATCTGTACGATGTTGGCGTGGTTGCGCAGGTGCTGCAATTGCTCAAGCTGCCGGACGGAACCGTGCGCGTTCTGGTCGAGGGAACATCGCGCGCTAAGTTGGGCGAGTTGCGTTCTGTTGATGAACACGTCGTCGCCGATGTCGAAGTGCTGGATCCTGAAACTGCATCGGGCAGCGAAGTGACCGCGATGATGCGCTCTGTCACCAAGCAGTTCGGTGAATATGCGAAACTCAATAAGAAGCTGGGCGAAGATGCCAGCGATGATCTGGGTGAGATTGATGATGCGGGCGCGCTGGCAGATGCCATCGCCGCCGCGATCAATACCAAGGTTTCCGACAAGCAGGGGCTACTGACAGAGAGTGACCCGCTGCGCCGTTTGGAAATGGTCATGGCCTTCATGGAAGGCGAACTGTCCGTTTTGCAGGTGGAACGTAAAATCCGCGGGCGCGTGAAGCGCCAGATGGAAAAGACGCAGCGCGAATATTATCTCAACGAACAAATGAAAGCGATCCAAAGCGAGCTGGGCGGTGAGGCAGAAGACGCCAACGAGCTGCAGGAACTTGCCGAAAAGATCGAGAAGCTGAAGCTGTCGAAAGAAGCCAAGGCGAAAGCTGGAAGCGAGTTGAAAAAGCTCAAAGGCATGCAGCCGATGAGCGCCGAAGCCACTGTGGTTCGCAATTATCTCGATGTTTTGCTCGGACTGCCATGGGGCAAGAAAAGCAAGCTGAAGAAAGACCTAGGAAAGGCGCAGGAAATCCTCGACGCCGATCACTATGCGTTGGAAAAGGTGAAAGACCGCATCATTGAATATCTCGCGGTTCAGGCGCGCACCAACAAGCTGAAGGGCCCGATCCTGTGTCTGGTTGGCCCGCCCGGTGTAGGTAAAACATCGCTGGGTAAAAGCATTGCGCGCGCGACCGGACGCGAGTTTATCCGCCAGTCGCTGGGCGGAGTGCGCGACGAAGCTGAAATCCGCGGTCACCGGCGAACATATATCGGTTCGCTGCCGGGTAAAATTGTGACCAATCTGAAAAAGGCCGGCACCAGCAATCCTCTGTTCCTGCTCGACGAGATCGACAAGCTGGGTCAGGATTTCCGCGGCGATCCGGCCTCAGCGCTGCTCGAAGTGTTGGACCCGGAGCAAAACGCGAAGTTTCAGGACCATTATCTGGAACTGGATATCGACCTCTCCGACATCATGTTTGTCACCACGGCGAACAGCCTGAACCTGCCGCAGCCGCTTCTCGACCGTATGGAGATCATCCGGCTGGAAGGCTATACGGAAGATGAGAAGGTCGAGATTGCCAAGCGTCATTTGATCGACAAGCAGATTGATGCGCATGGTCTGAAAGATGGCGAATTCGAGCTGACCGAAGATGGTCTGCGCGACCTGATCCGGTTCTATACGCGTGAAGCAGGGGTCCGTACTCTGGAACGTGAGATTGCCCGTTTGGCTCGCAAAAGCCTGCGCAAAATTGTGGAGGGCGAGGTCACATCAGTGACAGTCACGCCCGACAATCTTGGCGACTTCGCAGGCGTGCGCAAGTTCAAGCACGGAATGTCTGATGAAGAGGCTCAGGTCGGCGCAGTAACGGGCCTTGCCTGGACCGAGGTTGGCGGTGAATTGCTGACTATCGAGAGCGTCACAACTCCGGGTAAGGGTGAAATCAAAACCACAGGTAAACTGGGCGAAGTGATGACTGAGTCGGTGGCTGCTGCGTTCAGTTTCGTGAAGGCGAGGGCACCAGCCTACGGGGTGAAGCCGTCCATCTTCCAACGCAAGAATATCCATATCCACTTGCCTGAGGGCGCCGTTCCCAAGGACGGGCCGAGTGCCGGTGTCGGCATGGTTACATCTATCGTCTCGACCTTGACCGGCGTGCCGGTGCGTCCCGACGTTGCGATGACGGGTGAGGTGACCTTGCGCGGACGCGTACTGCCAATCGGCGGATTGAAGGAGAAGCTGCTGGCGGCGCTTCGCGGCGGTATCAAAACTGTTCTCATCCCCGAGGACAACGTGAAAGACCTCGCCGAAATTCCTGCAAATGTGAAAGACGGGTTGGAAATCATTCCTGTAAGCCATGTCGATCAGGTGCTGGAAACGGCGCTGACAGCTATCCCGGCGGCAATCGAATGGACTGAAGCGGATGATCTCGCCAGCCAGCCGGGTGCCCAGGCCGTGACAGGACCGGCAGGGCCAACCGCGCATTAATTGCGGTATTTCAACCTGTCGCGGTTCGAATCGAGCAAATTCAGCACCTAGGATTGAGTGGCAGTTCGATACGTATTCGGCGCCTGTCGCCGGTTTTTTGTACAAATGCGACATTTTGTCTGCGTTCCGGCGTTTTGGCCAAGTTTGCCTTTGACAGAAGCCGATAAATTCCCTTCAATCCGCGGCTTCGCGGTAGCGATTCACACGCGGCCGATACGCAGACTTTTTTTGGGGGTTCAATAATGAACAAGAACGATCTGATCAGTGCAGTCGCCGATGCCAGCGGCTTGTCGAAAAGCGATTCAGCAAGTGCGGTAGAGGGCGTATTCGATTCAATCGTAAAGGCACTTTCAAGCGGCGATGAGGTTCGCTTGGTTGGGTTTGGCACATTCTCCGTGGCAAAGCGTAAGGCATCCACGGGGCGCAATCCGCGTACTGGCGAACCGATGACGATCAAGGCATCGAACCAGCCGAAGTTTAAAGCCGGCAAGGGCTTGAAAGACGCGGTCAACTAAACGGCGTGTTTATCTGCCTTGCGGCAGGAATGAAAAAGCCCCGCGCTCCGTATTGGAGGGCGGGGCTTTTCGTTGCGAAGCTTAACGATGCCTGCGCTTATAGAGCCGCTTAATTAGCGCGCGTGGCAATAGCGTATAGCGCAATCGCCGCAGCGTTTGAGACGTTCAGGCTTTCAATGTCGCTGCTGATCGGCAGTTTGGCGAGAGAATCGCAGTGTCCCGCAATGTTCTGCCGCATGCCATCTCCCTCGGCGCCCATAATCAGCGCAACTGGTCCGGCGGGAAGCGCCTCAGCCAAAGTATCTTGCGCATCGCCGGTCATGCCAATGCGCCAGTAACCAGCCTCTGCGATTTGATCCATTGCGCGGGCCAGGTTTACCACGCGCACCCATGGCACTGTTTCCAGAGCGCCGGATGCAGATTTGGCAACCACTCCGGATTCGGGCGGAGCGTGGCGATCCTGCGTAATGATCGCAGCTGCGTTAAACGCTGAAGCCGATCGCAAGATAGCGCCGACATTATGCGGATCGGTAACTTGGTCGAGCACCACCAAAGGCCGGTCCGCATCGCCGTGGAGCACTTCGTCCAGATGAATGTCTTCCAGCGGCGCGCATTCCAGCACGAGGCCTTGATGCGGCGTATCGCGCGTTACCAGCCGCGCCAGATCTGCCACTTCGGCATATTCGATGGTGAAGTTTTCCGGCAACTCGCCATCCAGCGATGCCACGCCGTCGCGCGTCGCCCACAATTTGGTATGACGCCGCTCAGGGTTCTTGAGCGCTGCTTCGACCGCGTGCCGGCCCCACAGCCTGACCTGGCCGGTACTTGCCCGTCCGCTGCCTCTGCCGCCCTGCATTCGGCCAGCGCGGCCCTTTAATGCGCGTTTCCGGTCACCCTTGGCCATTAAAACTCCTGAAAATGTGCCTCATTTCCGCCCCATGCCACTGGCCCCATTGACAGGCAAGCGCAGCTTCGCCATTGGGGCGCCTCTCGGCAAGAAGGGTCATAGAAATATGGCCATGAGCAAAGCGGAGTTTTCCGCATCAGCAAGCCAGTGGACAGGTGGCCGAGTGGTTAAAGGCAGCAGACTGTAAATCTGCCCGCGCAAGCGTACATAGGTTCGAATCCTATCCTGTCCACCACTTGCCCTTGGGCTATGCTGTGACAGG
>JAHDBR010000085.1 GCA_020630295.1 Sphingomonadaceae bacterium | reverse complement strand
TCAGCAATCAAACCTTTCACATCGATCGGAATATCTCGGTCATAATCCAGTACGCCTTCATAAGGGGGCATACGGCCAATCATAATGCCGAACAGATTGTTCATTTTACCTGCCGCGCGCAAATCGGCTGGTTGCACGCCAAAGCTCTCCAGTTCCGCAGGACCGGAGAAATCGACCGGATCAGGCGAGGTCGGGAAAAACTCCGGATCTGCCGATACGTTGGATTGCTTGGCGACCTCACCGGTCACCCACTGAAAAGCCAGAAAGTCACCGAGGCTGGTAACCTGCCCGGCAGGCGCATCGAACTTCACCGAACCCATGCAATAACAAATGCCAGCAGGTGCAACACCCGGCGCATAGAAGATTGGTCCGTAATAGCTGTAAGTGCCCGGTTCGACTTCAATCAGATAGCTGAATGTCTTGTCACCATTATCGGCCTTGCTTTTGTCGTAGACGAATTGCGGCCCGAACGTGACAATCATCCTCCGCTGAATGTCACCGATGGCGAATGTTTCTTCAGTCGGCTCGACCGGCATTTCAGGTTTGCCGCCGCGACGCGTTTTCTGCCAGGTTGCCAGCTGCCTTTCATAACGCTTGACCCGCCCGGGATGCTTCTTGACCGCTTTGGCGAATTCTTCTTTCCATTCGGCTTCATATTCCGCGATATCCGCGTCATCTGGCGCTTTCAGGAATACCCCATTGGTGCGATTGGGACCGGTGACGTAGATATACGCCTTTGCAGGATCGAGAGATTCCTTGCCGGAATCCAAATTCTTCTTTTCGATCTGGTCAAATTCAACTTCCTGTGCCGCCGCGGGCAGCACCGGTGCGAAAACAAGCGCAGCACCTGCGCCCAGTTTGATGAGTGCGCGGATCATGGCTCGATTGACTCCTGCTCTGGCTTGGGACCTGAAGCGACCTTGGCTTGCATCAGCAATGCAGCCTCCCGATCGTCGGCATTCTCGCGGCTCAGGCCTTCTTCAAAATTGAATTCCTGCCACAGATCCTTTTCCAGACCGTAACGGTCATAGCCTTTGTAAAACATACAATTGCGAATGTTCAGACGGCGCTGTTTGCGGCGCTCCGCAGACCCGAAGATGGCATCCGCCATCAATCCGCCAATCGCGCCGCCAATGCCCCCCGCCAGCACGCCATATTGAAGCATGGCCTGCGTCATTTGTGCGGAATCAACACCCTGATAGTAGCTCAGGCCGCTCGACAATGCGTCGCATTCGGTGACATCGGCGAAAGCCTGATCAAAGCTGGTGAAATCACGGTGAAAATAGAAATACTTTTCGTAATCCCCGCGAATTTTCTCATTTTCTTCAAAGGCGAGCACTGGCATTGCCACCGCTTCCACTTCCTCTGCCGAGAATTCCCGCAATGGCGGTTCATTTTTGATGGCTTGTGCGCTCAGCTGGCTTGCAAGCGGCAATAGCAGCAAGCCAAGGCATGACAGTCTCATATTACGACCCCAAATTAAATTTCCCTGGGGCCGATGATAAAGTGGCGGAGAGAAATCGCAAGACTTCCCTCCGCCAAAAAATGTGCGTTTCAGCTTAGATTATAAGCGCCTACAGATCGCAAGCGCCTGCGAATTAGCCGAATTTGGCCTTGTGATCGTCGTCCTTGCCGGCTGCGAGCAGCTTGGCCTGATCGACCCATTTGTCGCGGTCGATACGGCCTTTGATCTTCAGATATTGATCAACTTCGGCCACATCCTTGGCACCCCATTTGGCAATCTGGTCGAACCGCTGAACACCCAGTGACTGGCACAGTTCGTTCAGTTTGGGACCAATACCCTTGATTCGGGTAAGATCGTCAGGCTCGCCGACAGCCGCAGCGATTTTCGGACCGTCTTCATTAACCGCCTCATTAGCCGGAGCCTCTGGCTCTGCGGTTGTGGTAGCGGCCGCGGCGGCAACAGCCGGTGCTGGCGCTTCCGGTTCGATTTCGGCGGCTTTCACCGGCTCTGGCGGCGCATCCGTATGGCCGTCATCATGATCCAGATCGACGTCGGGCGCACGGCCCCAAATCCACCAGGCTGTGATCAGGCCGATGATAACCGCAAGAATGAACGGAATCGGGTTAGCAGTGATTATTGCAAACATTTTCTATCTCCCCTGCCGTCTCAGTCGCGCTTCCAGATGAAGCGGCCCACGACCACTCCGATCAGGAAGAAAATGATTAGCAATATCCAAGTTTCGAGTAGCAATGGCATCGGCTTACTCCCCTTCGTCCGCAGCGTCAGCCTTGGCTGATCCGCTGACTGTGAATTCAATCCGGCGGTTGGCATCATTTGCCTCGGTGCCGGTTCCTTCGACCTTTGGCTTGCTGGAACCGAAGCCGGTGGCCGTAATCCGGTCCGCAGCAACGCCGCGTTCCGTCAAAGCCGCCGCAACCGCATCAGCGCGGCCTTGGCTTAGGTTCTGGTTGACCTCTGCGCTACCTGTCGCGTCGGTGTGGCCGCCGATTGCAACGCTCAAACCGTCGCACGCCTTGAGCGCCTCTGCCACTTCGTCAACAATCGTCAGCGAGCTGTCTGGCATATAGGCACTGCCGCTACGGAAATTGATCGATTTACCGGCAATCGCTTCATCAACGCCGGTCTGGCATTCGGTAACTGCAGCCTGCGTGGCCGCATCTTCGCCGTCACCAGCGCCCGTATCTGCAGCAGCATCTTCACCGGCCCAGCGGACCGCCGAGACTCCCGGAACAGCCAATGCGGCTTCCTCTGCTTGCGCACGTGCAGCCTCGTCAACATCGCCGGACAAAACAACCACCCGATTGAGTGAGCCGCTGTCATCCATTGCGGCAGTTACGCCTTCGACACCCGATGCCGAAATCGCGTCACCAGCCCCGTTTCCGAGCGAATCGATGAAATTTTGCCCGCTGGTTGCGTGTGCTCCCCATGCGAGAAGCGAGGTAATTGCCCCGCCAATCAATAGCTTAGTCCATTTAGACATAGCGCCCTCCTGTTTGTAGTTGACAGAAGGTTAACGCCACTTGCCTGAATAGCAAATGAGCCGAATGTAAAATAAACTTCCTGTGCCGAAGCGGGATTCAGCCCAGCTTGTCTTTCAGCAGTTGATTGACGACTTGCGGATTGGCTTTGCCTTGCATCGCTTTCATGGTTTGCCCCACGAAGAAGCCAAACAACTTGTCCTTACCGGCTTTGTATTGTTCCACCTTATCTTCATTGGCGGCGATGATTTCGTCGATCTTGGCTTCGATGGCGCCGGTATCGCTAACTTGCTTGAGGCCTTCTGTATCGGCAATTTCCGCCGGATCGCGCCCGGTTTTCAGGACAATCTCGTAGATTTCCTTCGCCTGACTGCCTGAAATTTCATTCGCGCCTTGCATTCCCAAGATGGCGGCCTGCGCTTCGGCAGTCGCATATTCGAGGTTAGCCTCGTCACCCAGCGATTTCACCACGCCCGGCGCAGTGGACATCGACCAGTTGGCAACCGTGGTCGCGATTTCGCTTTCCGGTTTGCCCAGATGCTTGGCGGTGCTGGCCAGCAGCGTTTCGAAACGCGCGAATGTCTCGACCTCCACCGTTAGAACCGCGGCATTATATTCGCTCAGGCCCAGCTGCTCGATATAGCGCGTGCGCTTGGCATCGGGCAGTTCGGGCAGGCTGGCGCGGCATTCCTCGAGGAAATCATCCTCCAGATTTACCGGCAGCAAATCGGGATCGGGGAAATAGCGGTAATCATGCGCGTCTTCTTTGGAGCGCATGGACCGCGTTTCGTTCTTGTCCGGATCATACAGCCGCGTTTCCTGCACCACCGTGCCGCCATCTTCAATCAGATCGATCTGGCGGCGCACTTCGCTTTCGATCACGGCCATTACGAACCGGACCGAGTTCACGTTCTTGGTTTCTGTCCGCGTGCCCAGCTCTGTATCACCGACCTTGCGCACCGATACGTTGACGTCAGCACGCATGGAGCCTTGCTCCATATTGCCATCACACGATCCGACATAGCGCAGGATAGAGCGCAGCTTGCGCACATAGGCACCGGCCTCGGCGGGTGAAGTCATGTCGGGCTTTGAGACAATCTCCATCAGTGCAACACCGCAGCGGTTGAGATCGACATAGGACATGGTCGGGTGCTGATCATGCATCAGCTTGCCCGCATCCTGCTCGACGTGAATACGCTCGATCCCGATAATCTTGTCCTCGGGAATGCCGGCTTTCTCGTCCTTCTCGATCAGCAGCTGCCCCTCGCCCACGATGGGGTGATAGAGCTGCGAAATCTGATAGCCCTGCGGCAGATCGGCGTAGAAGTAGTTCTTCCGGTCGAAGCGCGAATATTTGTTGATCTGCGCTTCGATAGCCATGCCGGTGCGCACCGCCTGACGGATGCATTCGGCATTGGGCACGGGCAGCATACCCGGCATCGCCGCATCGACGAGGCTGACCTGCGTATTCGGCTCTGCGCCAAAAGTCGTGTCCGCGCCGCTAAACAGCTTGGACTGCGATGTGACCTGCGCATGGACCTCAAGGCCGAT
>JAHDBR010000084.1:2983-4822 GCA_020630295.1 Sphingomonadaceae bacterium | reverse complement strand
GCCTGCGCAAACTGCGTAACAAGCAGCTTGAGAACCCGTGGAAGAAGCATGACAATATTCCGTTGTAAGGAAAATTGATGGCTCAGATATTGCTGTATGGAGGTATTCTGATCCTTGCCGGAGCAATTGCATTTGCGGTTCTCCGGCAGGTGAAAAACGGTTTTTCGAATATGGATGGTTCATCTTCCGCAGCAGACACTCAACCATCTACTTCGCCTGACTTTCGGCCTAGAGATGGCTCAGGTGCGGTGATGGAAACAATGGCTAGCGCGTCGATGCCGGTTAATCCGGACCATCCCTCCCATAAATACCTTGAAGAGATTCAAGCCAAATTCACTGAAGCCGAAGGCGATGTGATGAAGCTTTTCCCGCCCGAGAGAAACTTCATGCTCGCATACCGGTTTGAAGAAGAACTGAACGGCCAGGGATTGCTTATGTTTTTGCGCATCTTCTGTGACAGGAAGACTTGGGAGTCGACGAAAGACGCACTCTATATCGTGCGAGCCGATGAATACGCGTCTGTGTTCAACCAGTTTTTAGAAACTGATGGTGCCAAGGCAGCGGAAGCATTGGCCCGCGGAAAACTTGTCGATTTTCGCTTTTCAAAAGACTGGGACGCTATGCTGATTGGCTCACGAACCGGAAAAAACAAAGAAGAGATAGATAGCTACATGGAGAGGCGGCTAGACTATTACTGCGAGGAGGGCGATGCGTAGGCAGTGCTCAAGGCAAAGTGGTTTTAGACCTAACGGCCACGCCAATGACCTATAAGCGCGATCCCGACCTGCCGGTTTACGTCAGGGACTCCAATCATCCTGCAACCAAATTCATGGGACGGCTATTTGCGTTTGTCTTCATGCCACTTCTGGTTGTTGCAGCGTGGTGGAAGGCGCGGGATTTCGACCCTTACACATCGAGCTTTTTTACGAAGGAATATGTCGAACCAACCGCAAGCTACGTAACCGAAATGCGGATTGGCGGAGCCGTTATAGTGGTGCTTGGGATCGGACTTGTTCTTGCAGCGGTCAACGGTGTGAGAAAGAAGCGCGTAGCTTGGAAAGAAATATGGATTGTGCCGTGGTGCGGGGTATTGATCGCGCTGTTTGGCGGAGCGTTTTTCATTGCGGCCAATGCGTCGCAGGAAAGAATTGAGCAGGAGATGGCTGTTGAAGCTGGGAAGACTTAATCACATCGGCGTTGCAACGCCTTCCATCGCTGACTCTATCGCGCATTATCGCGATGTCATGGGCGCGGCGCAAATTTCCGAACCGTTTGATCTGCCCGCACAGGGTGTGAAAGTGTGCTTTGTGGATACGCCTACGGGAAGCGGCATGGACGGCACACAGATCGAACTGATCGAACCGCTGGGGCCGGACAGCCCTGTGGCCAAATGGATGGAGCATAAGCCATATGGCGGCCAGCATCACCTTTGCTACGAAGTGCCGGATATTGAAGCGGCTCGTGCATGGTTTGAAGGGCAAGGCAAACGCATCCTTGGTCCCACACGCATAGGCGCGCATGGCACGCCGATCTTCTTCCTGCATCCCAAAGATATGCAGGGAATGCTGACTGAAATTATGGAAACACCCAAAAGCGCGCATTGATTGGACGCAGCGCGCCGTACCGGACTTGCTAAGCGCCTATGCGGCGGGCTAATCCGGTTTCAAATAAAGACTTCTGGGAGCGATTCATTGAGCTACGAACATATCAAGGTTGAGCGGGAAGGCCCGCTGATGGTTATCACTCTCAACCGTCCGGATCGCCTGAACGCGATGGCACCGGCAATGGCGGATGAAATTGGCAACGCCTTTTATGACCTCGGTGATGCGCGTGCTGTGC
>JAHDBR010000084.1:0-2883 GCA_020630295.1 Sphingomonadaceae bacterium | reverse complement strand
ATGGCGGATGAAATTGGCAACGCCTTTTATGACCTCGGTGATGCGCGTGCTGTGCTAATCACGGGTGAGGGCAAGGGTTTCTGTTCGGGCGCGGACTTGTCCGCACGTTCCAGCGATTCCAAAGGCGGCAGCCATCAGGCGCTGCAGAACCATTACAACCCGGCAATCAATCAAGTGCTGCGCGCACCCGTTCCGGTCATCTGTGCGGTCAACGGACCGGCTGCGGGTGTAGGTTGCTCGCTCGCATTGGCAGCGGATTTCACGATTGCCAGCAAG
Source organism: Sphingomonadaceae bacterium (assembly GCA_020630295.1). Classification (GTDB taxonomy): domain Bacteria; phylum Pseudomonadota; class Alphaproteobacteria; order Sphingomonadales; family Sphingomonadaceae; genus Pontixanthobacter. The sequence continues at coordinate 2,607 of JAHDBR010000084.1, read as the reverse complement.
TCTGCCTATTTCCTGCAGGCCTTTGTCAATATCGGGCTGGTTCCGGATGGCGGGTCCACATGGTTGCTGGTGCGCGCGATCGGCCGCGCCCGCGCCACGCGGATGATGATGCTGGGCGAGAAAATCAGCGGCGAGCAAGCAGAAGATTGGGGCCTCGTGTACAAAGCTGTCGATGCAGAGGCGCTGATGGACGAAGCGCGCGCTTTGGCAGAGAAACTGGCCAACGGACCGACCCTTGCGATCAAAACCATGAAGGCCAACATCAATCTGGCGCTTGACGGGACATTGCCGCAAGTACTGGTTGGCGAGGCCGAGGGGCAGCGACTGGCCGGTGCCAGCGCGGATGCGATGGAAGGCGGAATGGCCTTCCTGCAAAAACGCAAAGCTGAATTTAAGGGGCAGTAACCTACCGTCGTTGCGGCACAGGCCGGGACGGGGTTTTACCCGCTTTGTGTTTAGCAGACAGCCATCCCAGCTTTCGCAGGGGTGATGATCTGTGTATGGCCTTTGCATGACTGATAAGCCGACTGTTACCGACTGGAATTCGCTCGCGGATAAGGAATCCAAGGGCCGCGATCTGACCACCGAAATGCCGGAGGGTTTCGCTGTAAAGCCGCTATATACAGCGGCAGACAGCCATGATCCCGGGCTGCCCGGATTTGCCCCGTTCACGCGCGGTGTTAAGGCTACGATGTATGCGGGCCGCCCGTGGACAATCCGCCAATATGCGGGATTTTCTACGGCGGAAGAATCCAACGCTTTCTACCGGCGTAATTTGGCGGCGGGTCAAAAAGGCCTGTCGGTCGCGTTCGATCTGGCCACCCATCGCGGGTATGATTCCGATCATCCGCGTGTTGTCGGTGATGTAGGCAAGGCCGGCGTTGCGATCGATACGGTCGAGGATATGCAAATCCTGTTTGATCAGATCCCGCTGGAAACCATGTCTGTCTCCATGACTATGAACGGCGCGGTTATACCGGTTCTGGCATTCTATATTGTAGCGGGCGAGGAACAGGGAGTTTCGACCGAACAGTTAAGCGGCACCATCCAGAACGACATTCTCAAAGAGTTCATGGTGCGCAACACCTACATCTATCCGCCTGCGCCAAGTATGCGGATCATATCCGACATTATCGGATATACCTCCGCCAATATGCCGCGTTTCAACAGCATTTCGATCAGCGGCTATCATATGCATGAAGCGGGCGCGACTGCGGTGCAGGAGCTCGCTTTCACCATCGCAGACGGTAAGGAATATGTGAAAAGCGCGATGGCCACCGGGCTGGATATTGATGCCTTTGCGGGCCGCTTGTCCTTCTTCTTCGGCATCGGCATGAACTTTTTCATGGAGATCGCAAAGCTGCGCGCGGCGCGGACCCTGTGGTACAAAGTGATGGACGATCTGGGCGCAAAATCCGAACGCTCCAAAATGCTGCGCACACACTGCCAGACCAGCGGCGTCTCGCTGCAAGAACAAGACCCGTATAATAACGTCATCCGCACCACGGTGGAGGCGATGGCGGCGACACTGGGCGGCACACAGTCGCTCCACACCAACGCGCTGGACGAGGCGATTGCGCTGCCGACAGATTTCAGCGCCCGCATCGCGCGCAACACGCAGCTGGTTTTGCAGGAAGAAACCGGCATCACCAATGTCGTCGATCCGCTGGGCGGCAGCTATTATATCGAGGCGCTGACAGCCAAGCTGGTCGAAGAAGCCGAAGTGCTGATGGCCGAGGTTGATAGCCTTGGCGGGATGACCAAAGCGGTCGATAGCGGGATGCCGAAACAGCGCATCGAACAGGCGGCAGCCGCCAAACAAACGCGGGTGGACAAGGGCGAAGATGTCATCATCGGCGTCAACAAATACCGGCTGTCCGAAGAAGAACAAATTGAAACGCTGGAAGTGGACAACCACAAAGTCCGCACCGGCCAGATCGCTCGCCTTGAAAAGAACCGCGAAGGCCGGGACGAAGCCGCCTGTCAGGCCGCACTGAGGGCACTGACCGAGGGTGCCAAGGGTGACGGCAATCTGCTGGCGCTGGCAGTAGACGCAGCCCGCGCGCGCGCCACTCTTGGTGAAATCTCCACTGCTATGGAGGAGGTGTTTGGCCGCTATGACACCACGCCGACACCGGTGAAGGGCGTGTATAAATCCGCCTATGAATTCGATAAACGCTGGGCGCAGGTGGTGGAGGGCGTGCAATCCGTCGAAACCCGCCTTGGCCGCAAGCCGCGCATCATGGTCGCAAAGATGGGGCAGGATGGACATGATCGCGGCGCGAATGTCATCGCCAGCGCCTTCACCGATATGGGCTTCGAAGTCATCTCCGGCCCGCTATTCCAAACGCCAGACGAAACAGTGAAAATGGCGCTGGAGCATGATGTCGATGCGATCGGCGCAAGCTCTCTGGCGGCAGGGCACAAAACGCTGATCCCTGAATTGATCGACCTGCTGAAAGGTGCGGGCCGCAGCGATATCAAAGTCGTCGCCGGCGGTGTGATCCCGCCGCAGGATTATGAGTTTTTGCGTGAAGCAGGCGTGCAGGGCATCTACGGTCCGGGTTCAAATGTGGTCGAATGCGGCGCGGATATGCTGCGCTTGCT
>JAHDBR010000083.1 GCA_020630295.1 Sphingomonadaceae bacterium | reverse complement strand
TTTGCGGCATCCACATCATATGAACTGTCACCGACGAAGGCGAATGACCCGCTCTTTCCGTTTTTGGCGCAGCGCTTGCGGGCTTCCAGCACCGGATCGGGCGCGGGTTTTGCGCGCTGCTTGCCATTGGCGTCCTTGCCCATCGTATCGCCGCCAATGATCGTCACAAACCGGTCTGCCAAACCGAGCTGGGTGAGGATGTTGGTGGCGAAACTTTCAAACTTGTTAGTGACAACCGCGATTCTAACATTGCGCGCGGCCAGTTCGTCCAGTGTTTCGATCATGCCCGGATAGGGATGTGAATGGACGGCATTGTGATCCGCATAATAGGCCAGCATCTGCTTATAGAGCGCGTGGAATGCATCGCGTTCCATGCCCCCTTGGTCATTGATTGCTTTGGACAGCATCATCTTGGCACCGCCGCCGATCAGGTCTTTCGAACTGCCCACCGGGACCGGATCAAATCCGCCCAGCGTCAAAGCGTGATTTACCGCCGCGCCCAAATCCTGATGCGTATCGAGCAAAGTTCCGTCGAGATCGAAGCCAACGGCGCTGAAAGGAAATGTGGTCATGCAAATTGGGTGGCGGAACGTTCTTCAATCTGCAAGCTTTTGCTGGCATGGGGAATCGCATGAGAGAATTTGCAACTGTAATCCTTGCTGCGGGCAAGGGCACTCGTATGAAATCGGACTTGCACAAGGTCCTTCACCCGATCGCTGGCCGGCCCATGCTGGACCATTTGATGGCGTCTTGCGGTACGTTGAAGCCCGTGAAGACCGTGGTCGTCGTCGGCGCGGGCCGCGAGCAGCTGGAAAATGCGCTGGGTGACCGCGCACAGACGTGTCTGCAAGAACCGCAAGAGGGCACAGGTCACGCCGTGCAGCAGGCGCAGGATAGCCTTGCCGGTTTCGATGGCGATGTCCTGATCCTGTATGGTGACGTGCCGTTTGTCCGGCCTGAAACGATGCAGATGATGCTGGAACGGCTTCATGCCGATGATGCGCCTGCGGTGGTTGTGCTGGGCTTTGAACCGGACGATGCGCTGCAATATGGACGCGTGATCGCCGATGCTGACGGACGCATTTCCAAAATGGTCGAGTTTAAAGACGCAAATGAGGAAGAACGCGCCTGCCGGATGTGCAATTCCGGCTTGATGGCCGCGCGTAGCAAAGACTTGTTTGATCTGCTGGACCGTGTCGGCAATGACAATGCGCAGGGCGAATATTATCTGGTCGATATCGTCAATGTCGCGAATGAAGACGGCCGCCACAGCGCAGTCGTGAAAACCGACGATCCCAACGAAGTGGCCGGCATCAACAGCCGCAAGGAACTGGCCGATGCGGAGCGCACATGGCAGGAATATCGCCGCGACGAAGCAATGGCCGCCGGTGTATCCATGAAGGCCCCGGAAAGCGTCTATTTCAGCTGGGATACCAAGCTGGGCCGCGATGTGACGATTGAGCCGCACGTGGTGTTCGGTCCCGGCGTCACTGTCGGTGACCATGCGCTCATCCGGTCATTCAGCCATCTTGAGGGGGCAACTTTGGGTGAACATACCAGCGTTGGCCCTTATGCGCGGCTCAGGCCGGGTGCGGTTCTGGAAGAGGGCGCCTTTATCGGTAACTTCGTCGAGATGAAGAAGGCGACACTGGGCAAAGGCGCGAAGGCTAGCCATCTGACCTATCTGGGTGATGCAGAAGTGGGTGCGGGCGCCAATATCGGCGCGGGTACCATTACCTGCAATTATGACGGCTATTTCAAGCACAAAACCGTGATTGGCGAGCGGGCCTTTATTGGCAGCAACAGCGCATTGGTTGCGCCGGTCAATATCGGGGCCGATTCCATTGTTGCCGCCGGCAGCACGGTCAGCCGCGATGTGGCAGCGGGCGAAATGCGCATGGTGCGCGCCGAACAATTGGTCAAACCCGGCTGGGCAGACCGTTTTCATGACACAATGAAAAAGAAAAAGGCGGCGGAGAAAAAGTGAACCGGTGACGGATGATGAATTAACCTGCTGGCTGTGCGGACGCCCGTTCGGCACCAAAATCCAGTGGCATCATACCGTCCCCAAATCGAAACGGGGACGTGATACCGTGCCCGTCCATCCGATTTGTCACAAAACCATCCATGCCAATTTCGCCAATTCGGTGCTCGCCCGCATGGGGGCTGACCGCGAGGCTCTCCTACGCGACGAGGCGGTTGCGAAGTTTGTTGAATGGGTCAGAGGAAAGCCGCCCGACTTTCATGCACCAACCAGGCGGACACGATAAAGTCAGACGGCTCAGGGGGCCTCTGTCGAGGCATCGGCGATCAAGGGACCAGGATTGATCGCGTCAGTGAAGTTCAAACGTTTTAGGCGCTTCCTCAGACCGGGAGAATTGCTTCTGCCAGGTTTCGAATTCGCTTTTGCTCAGTAAGTAGTTCCACCGTGCTTCATCGAAAGTGATCAGCTTTTCCTGCACCGCACGGACAACTTGCTGTTTGCGCGCATCGGACCAGTGAACATTGTAGGATTGCGGCAGTCCGGCCTTGGAAAACCGGGCATCTGCAAGATTTGAGCGTGGGTCAGGCATGATAGTCTCTCCATTCTGCGCCCCCGCTATGTGTTGCCAATTATTTGGCCAAAATCGTTAATTTCGCACTTCCGGAAATCGTTAACATATGGATGGCCAGACGTGCAGCTTATTGCGATGCGCCCAAAATTTTGGCATTGATTTCAAACAATAATTCTACAATTTGAGCCGTTACAGCCTGTTACAAATTCAAACTGCAACTTGTTAAGGATTACGTCGCAATAAGGACAGATAAACGGGCCAGTGGGGCTCAGCTAATGGAAGTAAACGATGGAACGCCGCGACAGGAAAAGGTTTAGTTCAAGCGCCAGTGTGAACTTGTTTTCATGCGGCCGGATGCTGCCAGCTGAACTGATCGACATTTCTTTCGAAGGCGCATTAATCCGCGTTGAAAACGGATTGTGGGTCGCTGCGGGCGATATCGTAGCTGTCGGGATCGACGACCTGCCCGGTCTCCCTGCGAAGGTCCGCTGGGCAAATGGTAGCAAAATCGGCGTCGAGTTTTTGGGACGTCTGCACGAAACCATTGTCGAATATGCGTGCGGGGCGGAACTCTCCCAGGCGCGCGAAGCCGAAGCAGCGTAAGCCGAAACGAAAAAGAGCGACCCGAAGGCCGCTCTTTCAAATTACTCTAACTATTGCCGGAATTCGCCTTTAGGCGGCATCCTCGACAATTTGTTCAGCCAGCACAGTCAGGCCATTATCGCCGACTTCGGCAAAACCGCCGCGCACCTGAATTTCTTCCGGCGCGCTGCCTTCGGTCTTGTAGACTTGCACTGCGCCGTCACGGATGGTGGACATGAAGGGCGCATGACCCTCCAGAACACCGAACTCGCCTTCCGCACCGGGTACGACGACCATGTGAACGTCTTCGGAGCGGACCAGCTTGGCCGGTGTTACGAGTTCAAAGTGAAGTGCCATGTGTTTTTCCTCAGGCGCGCTTAGGCGTCCTCAGCCATTTTCTGGGCTTTCTCGACAACCTGCTCGATGCCGCCGACCATGTAGAAGGCGTTTTCTGGCAGGTGGTCATACTCACCGTCGACAACCGCTTTGAACGAAGCCACTGTGTCTTCCAGCTGGACGAATACGCCCGGGATGCTGGTGAAGACTTCCGCGACGTGGAACGGCTGCGAAAGGAACTTTTGGATCTTACGCGCACGGGCAACGGTCAGCTTATCTTCTTCAGACAGCTCGTCCATGCCGAGAATCGCGATGATGTCCTGCAGCGATTTGTATTTCTGCAGAGTCTCTTGGACCTTACGGGCAGTTTCATAGTGCTCGTTTCCGACAACGCGCGGTTCAAGAACGCGTGAGGTGGAATCGAGCGGGTCAACCGCCGGGTAAATGCCCAGCTCCGAAATTGCGCGGTTCAGCGTGGTTGTCGCGTCCAAGTGAGCGAACGACGTAGCTGGCGCAGGGTCGGTAAGGTCATCGGCAGGAACGTAGATGGCCTGAACCGAAGTAATCGAACCCTTTGTGGTCGAAGTAATACGCTCTTGCAGGTTACCCATGTCAGTCGACAGGGTAGGCTGATAGCCCACCGCCGAAGGAATCCGGCCCAGCAGCGCGGACACTTCCGAACCGGCCTGCGTGAAGCGGAAGATGTTATCGACGAAGAACAGAACGTCCTGACCTTCTTGGTCACGGAAATATTCTGCCATGGTCAGACCGGACAAAGCCACACGCGCACGCGCGCCAGGAGGCTCGTTCATCTGACCGAAGACGAGAGCAACCTTGGAGCCTTCCGATGTCGCGACACCGTCTGCATCCTTGGCGATAACGCCTGCGTCGAGGAATTCGTGATAAAGGTCGTTACCTTCGCGGGTACGCTCACCCACACCGGCGAACACGGACACGCCGCCGTGACCCTTTGCGATGTTGTTGATCAGTTCCTGAATAAGGACCGTTTTACCAACGCCGGCACCGCCGAACAGACCGATCTTACCGCCCTTTGCATAAGGTGCGAGAAGGTCGATAACTTTAATGCCGGTTACCAGAATGGCGCTTTCGGTGGACTGGTCCACGAAGGGAGGCGCTTCTGCGTGGATCGGGGCGGTCATTTCCGCGCCAATCGGGCCAAGCTCGTCAATCGCTTCGCCGACCACGTTCATGATGCGGCCAAGAGTTTTCGGACCAACCGGAACAGAAATCTGCTTACCGGTGTTGATCACTTCCTGACCGCGGGTCAGACCCTCGGTCGCGTCCATCGCGATGGTGCGGACAGTGTTCTCGCCAAGGTGCTGCGCAACTTCCAGAACCAGCGTGTTATCGCCGTTCTTGGTTTCAAGCGCAGTCAGAATTGCGGGCAGTTCACC
>JAHDBR010000021.1 GCA_020630295.1 Sphingomonadaceae bacterium | reverse complement strand
GCGGACAGTGCCATGGCGAGCGCGGCGTTTCCGGTCCATCCAGCATATGCGTAAGATGCCGTTCCCGCCCAACTGGCAAAGCCAGCACCCACAAACATCAGAACTATGTAACCCGTCATTAGCCGGGTGCGGATTTCAGGAGCGAGCGAGAGGCTGGTCATCCGGCCTGCCACGTCGATGCCCGGTCCGACGGTGTTCATGATAATAATCGGGATCAGGAGTAGCCAAAGATTATATCCGAACGGCAGAAGCAGTGAGACGCCAACCATCTGCACAATGGACAGCCGCAAACGCGCATTTTCCGCGCCTACCTTGTCAGCCCATTTACCCAAACGGGGGGTGGCAAACATAGCAATCACGGCGAAGGCTGAGAGATACCCGACAATGTCCACGCCGTAACCCATTTCGCTGCTGGGCAGATGGAGCGCCAGGCCGAGCCAGACAGACAGGAAAATTCCGAAGTTGAGGGCCTGGATGACACCGGAGGTGAAGACTTGCGGATGGGCTTTCAACAAGGGGAACAGCGACAGGACCAGCCCGGCATAGGATTGTTGATTATCCGCAGGCACTGCGCGTCGTCCTTCCAGAAACAGAGGCAAACTCAAGGTGGTGCCGACCATTAGAAAAGCTGCAATGATATAGACCAAGTGCCAATCGAAATATTGCGCAATAAATCCAGCCCCGGAACGCGCTATAAGGATGCCGAATATTGTTCCGGCGGTCAGGCGTGCTGTCACCTGACCAAGCCGTTCGGGAGCGACACGTTTTGAAGCGTAGGCGGGCAACAAATAGGGAGCGATTGTGAAAAAGCCGAGCACGGTCGAGGCGCCTAGAAAGACCGCAAAATTTGGTGCAACTACCATTCCGATTAGAGCGAGTGTCTGCCCTGCAGCAAAGATGATCGACAGGCGCCGGTTGCTGTAACGATCTCCTAAGGGAAGTAACAGAAAAATTCCCACGGCCAGCGCCAGCTGGTTGAGGGCAGGGACCAGACCAATGGTTGCTGCATTTACGTCAAAATGGTCTGCAACTTCCGAGATGATCGGATGAATGTAATATGCATTGGCAACCAATACGCCGCCAACGGCCGCCAAGATAAACTCCGCAGTAGATGTCAGATATTGCCGCTGTTTAGACGCGGACTGGGTTGGTTGCTCGTTCATCGTGGCCTTTGCGGGAATCTGTATTCCGGCTCGGCAGAGCCTTTGGCCCGGTTTAGTCGTTTGCGCCAGAACTTAGCGGTACAGGTTCCTTGAACGTATGCGTCACATACGGGAATGGAATTTCGATACCGGCATCGTCCAGAGCGCGTTTGATTGAGCGGATGACTGCGTCGCGGCTTTCATGCGCATCGCGCGGTTTTGAGCCAGCCCACCAACGCACCTTAAAGTCGACCGAGCTGGAGTTGAACTCGCAAGCGAAGACATCAATGCCTTTATCGGTATCGACAGCTTCAACGTTTTCGACAGCCTTGCGAATGACCGATGCGGCCTGATCAAGATCGGTGTCGTAAGACACTCCGGCGACAACCTCATGCCGGCGCTGTGACTCGTCCGTCAGGATCTCTACCGGGTTCTTGAAGAGCATCGAGTTGGGGACCAGCGTCACTTCACCCGACAATTTACGGACGTAGGTTTCACGTAGTGTAATATGTTCGACTTTGCCGGTGATGCCGTCGCACTCGATAACATCGCCGATACGCATCTTCTCTCGCAGCATGATTAGCACGCCTGCAAGAAAGTTCTCGAAAATATCCTGAAAGGCAAATCCGATCGCAACCGCGCCAATGCCAAGGCCGGCGATCAGTCCTGATGGCGTGAGCCCGGGCATCATGATCGTCAACGCGACCATAAATCCGAACAGCCAGATCGCCAGCTTCACCAGAGTATCAACAAGATTGCGCAGGCTAGGGCGCATTTCCGTTTTGCCGATCATTCGGTCAGCAATCTTCACCGCAAACCGCGCGACAATCCACGTCAGCAGTAAAATCACCAATGCAATAGCCATGTTGGGCAGAGCGCGAATAAAGCCCTCTCCCATATTGACCAGTTGGTCCTGTAAGGTCGCGATGGTATTTACCGTCTGGTCGAAGCTTTCACCAGCCGATGACGTGATTCCAGATTGCATAATATCCCTCTTTTGCTGGGTAACGCAGGGAAATCGCAATTTGTTCCAAACAATGTTCGAACCGAAGGGGCGGGATCAGGGCGCTGGGGTTTCTACTTTGTAAACGAAAATTGGGCCAAGATCGAGTGTCTGTACCTGTCCGGCCAGATGAAGCGCAAGCTGCGCGCTACCGCCTTCAATTGCGGCCCCGGCTTTTGTCTTAATTCGCAGCAATTGCCATTTGGGGCCAACGGTTAGGTCATTATCGGTCGCAGCATCAAAGGGCGCTTTCGATTGTTCAATGCGCGCTTTAAATCGTGCCCGTCCATCTTCGGATGCAGCTGTCTCGGTGCGGCTCGCTATTGCTATTAACAATTCGTCGCCAGCGGAAATTTCAGAGTTTAGCGGCATGGTTACGAACAGCTCGTGAGGGAGCGCACCGGATTTAGTGACACGCATACGAGTCGGAGCTACACCAAAAATCTGTTGACCCGGAATAGTATCCCAAGAGCCTGCAGCACCTTCGAAATGCCAGTTGGCTTTAGCGGGGTCATTTAGCAAGGTACCCGCATTCTGCAGCGATGCCGGAATTTTGAGTTCCGGCTGCGGAGCCGGCTCTGCTTGCTTCACCTTCTGAGGATTACCGGCGATAGAACTGGCGCCTTTGACTATAATGACTTGGCCAATTTCCAAAGTCTGTTTCGTCCGGCCGAATTGCATGGCCACAATCCCGTCCTTCTTGCGAAGTCCGAATTCGGCCCGCGTTGTCACCTCGTACCACCCCCAATCATTGCCGATGGAAAGCGTTTCCTCTCCATAGCCGGGGTAGGGAGCGGCATTCTGCTGAAAGCGGATCCGGACAACGCCTTTCCCGTCCGGTGCAGCAGAGGACACAGTCCGTGCGTAGAAGCCGACGGTCACCTGATCACCGGTTTCAATTTTCTTGGTCAAAGGCAGATTTGCACCCGCAACGTAGATGTATTCGCCCGGATCACGAACATCGATCCTGAGCGCTGCACCGCCGCCCGGTATCGTCTCATCCACGACAGGTGTCGACGAGACTTCATTGCCGTATATTTCCCAGTCGATCCGCGTGGGATCGTTAATAAGCGATCCTGGAAGCTGGGCATCAAGCTGCTTCAATTCAGCTGACTGAGCGTGGCCAGGTTGCGGAGTTGTCGCGAAGAAGAAGGCTGCAGCTGCCAGCAATGAAGAACGACCGATAATGGACATCACAAGCTCCCGTAAATGATTTATGGGAACGTTAACATTGCGAATTGACGATCTCAAGAGCGATCATGTAAACAAGGATTTGAAGCGTAAAAACGTGCGCTTGTTCGGCCAACAGCTAGTTACCGTGTTCGGCCCGGGCAATTTCGTGGAGCCAATCTGCGTGACGAGGTGCCTTTTTGGTCTCGGTCCATTCGTCAAGCATCGGCACCGCGACTTTCTTCAGCTCGGCATATTGTTCATCTGTCCCGATATCTGCTGCCAGTTCTACGCGGTGACCATTGGGATCAAAGAAATAGATCGATTTGAAAATACCGTGATGGGTAGGGCCAAGAACATCAATGCCGAGGCTTTCAACGTGCTGTTTGGCTGCAAGCAATTCGTCTTCAGAACCGACCCGGAATGCGAGATGCTGGACCCAGGCGGGGGTATTGGCATCGCGGCCCATTTCAGGCTGGTTTGGAAGTTCGAAGAACGCCAAAACATTGTCATTACCCGCATCAAGGAACACGTGCATATAAGGATCATAAGCGCCGGTAGAGGGCACATGATCTTCCGAAAAGGCGCTGACATATTCCATGCCCATAACCTTCTCATACCAATCGACGGTTTCCTTGGCGTCTTTGCAGCGATAGGCCGCGTGGTGGACACCGCCGAGCTTAATCGGGTGTTTGGCCATGCTCAGTCTACCGGCACCGGAGCGACGTCTGCAACTTCTTCCGCTTCGTCCACTTTAAGTGCGCCGCGGTTAATCTGGTCGCGCTCCATACTTTCGAACAAGGCTTTGAAGTTGCCTTCGCCGAAGCCGTCATCGCCTTTGCGCTGGATGAACTCGAAGAACACCGGACCAACTTGTGCCTCCGCAAAGATTTGCAGCAGCAGACGCGGTTGACCGCCTTCGGTGGTACCATCCATCAAAATACCTCGCATTTGCAGGGCATTCACGTCCTCGCCGTGTCCTGGCAGGCGCTCGTCGAGCATTTCGTAATAGGTGGTTGGCGGGGCAGTCATAAACGGAACGCCGAATTCCTTCAGGCGGTCCCAGCATCCGACCAGATCATCGCAGATAAGCGCGATGTGCTGGATACCTTCACCGTTAAATTCGCGCAGGAATTCCTCGATCTGACCTTTGCCGCCTTCGCCTTCTTCATTGAGAGGGATTTTGATTTTGCCATCAGGCGCGGTCAGTGCCTTTGATGTCAGGCCGGTATATTCACCTTTGATATCGAAGAAGCGGATTTCGCGGAAGTTAAACAGGCGTTCGTAATAGTCTGCCCAATAAGCCATCCGGCCCGTGTAAACATTGTGCGTCAGGTGATCGATGATGTTGAAGCCTGCGCCCACCGGATGGCGATCAACACCCGGAAGATATTCAAAATCGATGTCGTAGATGGACAAACCATTTCCGTCATTATCCGCGTACCGGTCTACCAAATAGAGGATTGCTCCGCCGATCCCACGGATAGCGGGAATGCTCAGTTCCATCGGACCTGGCTTGTTTGAGACGGGCTGGGCGCCTTGTTCGATCAAATGATCATACGCCTTAGCCGCATCCTTGACACGAAACGCCATCCCGCAGGCGCTGGGGCCGTGCTCTTGCGCAAAATACCAAGCTGCGCTGCGGGGTTCGTAATTAGCAATGAGATTGATTGCGCCCTGACGCCACAAGTCGACATCCTTACTCCGGTGCGAGGCGACATGAGTGAAGCCCATCGCTTGAAAGACAGGTTCCAGCTGTCCCTTTTCCGGCGCGCAGAATTCTACGAACTCGAAGCCATCTAGGCCGGCCGGGTTTTCGAACAGATCAGACATCAGATAATCCTCAAACTAGTTACATTAGAAACTATATACACACATCCGCACCGTATTGTCAAAAGGTCGCTCAACGGATCAGCACACCGCTCCGGCGTGCAAATGTCATGAAAGTGAAATTAACGCTTGAATCCCTGAATCAACTGTGATTCTAAGGGGCTTATGACACGGCAGGGACATCGCATTACGCTCCGTAAAGAGCAGCTGACGCAAGGCTTTGCGTTGACCGCTCTGCTGGTGCTGACCGTTCTTGGCATTGCGGGGCCAAGCGGATTGCTGTCGTGGAGTGAAAATTCGCAGCTACTGTCGCAGCGCCATGCGCAAATTAATGTGCTTACTGCAGAGCGCGACGCATTGAAGAACCGTGTGGAATTATTGGACCCGGCCAATGCCGATCCTGATCTGGCGGGCGAAGAGATCCGCCGGAACCTAAACCTCGTCCACCCCGATGAAGTGGTTCTTACGCTGCCCGAGGCAGATTGATACTCTGACAATTTCGTATGCAGGCGTGCGTCTATCCGTTGCACGAGTGGCCTTTGTGGGCTTATAGGCGACGTAACGGCAACAGCCGCTTTCCGCCTCCCCAGGTGACAATATTTGAGGATTCTCTGCTTTGGCTAAACCAGCTCAGAAACGTAAAACCCCGGCCAAGAAGGCACCCGCTAAGAAAAAGCCTTCCGTAGCGAAGCAATCGGCCGCGAGCGAAGAGTTCGCTCTTCATAGCCTGCAAGACGCGCATGAGAGCTCTCCGAAGTTTGACGCGGACGTTGATCAGATGCTTGAGTTTTACGAGCAAATGCTGCTGATCCGCCGGTTTGAGGAGAAGGCGGGTCAATTGTACGGCCTCGGTCTGATCGGGGGGTTCTGCCATCTGTATATCGGCCAGGAAGCTGTCGCGATTGGTCTGCAAAGTGCGCTGAATAAAGAAGTAGATAGCGTGATCACCGGTTACCGTGATCACGGGCATATGCTGGCCTACGGGATTGATCCCAACGTAATTATGGCCGAACTGACTGGCCGTCAGGCGGGTATTTCCAAGGGCAAGGGCGGCTCGATGCATATGTTCTCGACCGAACATAAGTTTTACGGCGGCCACGGAATTGTCGGTGCACAAGTTGCACTTGGGGGCGGTTTGGCGCTGGCCCATCAATATAATGAAGACGGCGGCCTGTGCCTTGCCTATTTTGGTGACGGTGCAGCGAACCAAGGGCAGGTATACGAAACTTTCAACATGGCGCAGCTGTGGAACCTGCCAATTGTCTTTGTGATCGAGAATAATGGTTACGCCATGGGCACTGCGGTTAAGCGCAGTTCTGCCGAAACCGAATTTCACCGCCGCGGAACGGCTTTCCGCATTCCCGGCATGGATGTGAACGGCATGGATGTGCTGGAAGTTCGCAATGCCGCGGAAGTTGCTTTCAAGCACGTGCGTGACGGGAAGGGCCCTGTTTTGATGGAGCTCAACACCTACCGCTATCGAGGGCACTCGATGTCCGATCCGGCCAAATATCGTACGCGCGAAGAAGTGCAGGATGTTCGCGATCACAAGGATCCGATTGAAGCGATCAAGAAATTGCTGATGGAAAATGGCAAGACCGAGGCTGATTTGAAGGCGATAGATAAGGCGATCCGGTCGCGGGTCGCGGAGTCCGCAGACTTTGCGGAAAGTTCGCCGGAACCAGATCCGAGTGAGCTCTACACCGATGTGTTGGTGGAGGAGTATTGAGCCATGGCTATTGAATTGAAAATGCCGGCCCTGTCACCGACTATGGAAGAAGGCACCTTGGCCAAATGGCTTGTCAAAGAGGGCGATCAAATTGCGCCCGGTGATATTTTGGCAGAGATTGAAACTGACAAAGCCACAATGGAGTTCGAAGCCATTGACGAGGGCACCGTCGGGAAAATCCTGATTGATGAAGGCACAGAGAACGTTGCTGTCGGCACCGTGATTGCGATGCTGGACGGGGAAGGTGACGAAGAAACGCCCTCTGCTGCGCCCGCTCCCGCTGCGGAAATGCCAGCAGGCGAAGGAAAGAAGGTCGGACAAGAGCCGAGTGAGGCCGAGATTACAAAGCCTGCCAAGGCAGAGCCGAAGAAAGATCCGGAAATTCCCCACGGAACTAATATGGCGACAGTCACCGTTCGCGAAGCATTGCGTGACGGTATGGCCGAAGAAATGCGCCGTGACGAACGTGTTTTCGTGATGGGCGAGGAAGTCGCTGAATATCAGGGCGCCTATAAAGTCACGCAGGGGCTGCTTGACGAATTTGGTCCGAAACGCGTTATCGACACGCCGATCACTGAATACGGATTTGCGGGCATTGGCGCCGGGGCAGCGATGGGCGGCTTGCGGCCGATTGTCGAGTTTATGACATTCAATTTCGCCATGCAGGCGATTGACCACATCATCAATTCCGCGGCGAAGACCAACTATATGTCCGGCGGCCAAATGCGCTGCCCGATCGTGTTCCGCGGACCCAATGGCGCGGCGAGCCGGGTTGGCGCACAGCATAGCCAGAATTACGGCCCTTGGTATGCGAGCGTGCCTGGTCTGATCGTCATTGCGCCCTATGACAGTTCGGACGCGAAAGGCCTGATGAAAGCGGCTATCCGGTGCGAAGATCCGGTGGTGTTTCTGGAGAACGAGCTTGTTTACGGCCGCAGTTTTGAACTGCCGGAGCTGGACGACCATGTTCTGCCGATTGGCAAAGCCCGCATCATGCGTGAAGGTTCGGATGTAACCATTGTTAGCTATTCCATCGGTGTCGGTCTCGCACTGGAAGCTGCCGAAGAATTGGCGGAAGAGGGCATCGACGCTGAGGTCATCGATCTGCGCACATTACGTCCGCTCGATACGGCGACAATCCTCGAAAGCCTCGCAAAGACGAACCGTTTGGTCATTGCAGAGGAAGGCTGGCCTACGTGTTCAATTGCGTCCGAGGTGACGACCGTCTGTATGGAAGAGGGTTTCGATCATCTTGATGCGCCTGTTCTGCGCGTATGCAATGAGGATGTCCCGCTGCCTTACGCCGCAAACCTCGAAAAGCTGGCTTTAATCGACACGCCGCGGATTGTGGCGGCGGTTAAGAAAGTTTGTTACGCGGAGTAGCGGTTTGGCTCAGATGACGATATCGGCGAATTCATCGTGCTTTGAGCAGACCTGAATTTCGTCAGGCGCCATATCGTCAACCTGATAAATCTGCGTCAAATCGCGATCCGCACGCACGGTAAATGCCGAGTAGGCAGAGATTTCGGCATCTGCGGTGAACCAGTCGGAAAATAGCGGCTGATATTCGTAGGAAACTTCTACGAACATAACCGCATCGCCTGGCTGTGCTTTTACGCGGTTATTCTGCGGGCCCATCCCCTTAAAGGAACCGCCACTCAGGCCGTCACCCTCATTCCCGTAGGTCGAAGGGTAGACTTTCAGGCCTTTGCAGCGCTGCCAGTGAATGTATTGCTGGTCGTTGACACTGTCCGGTACGACCTCGAGGCTGCTCAGAATGACACGCCCGTGCTTGTATAAATCACCGGTGTTGCTGAAATGAATTTGCGCACCCAGCAGCAAATCGTTGATGTCTGCTTCGTAAATGGCGCGAGATTCCAACTGCGAGATATCGCCAATGCGTGATGCGTGATCGGCAACATGAATCGCGGTTTGGTTTACCCTCATGTGGACCAAGGTCAGATTGGCGCTTTCGATGCCAAACAACGAAGCGGTCAGCAGGATAGGCGCACCGAGCGCAAATTCGGTCATGGCTACGGCCGCTGTATTGCCGCGCAGTTTCCGGGCGAAGTTCTGAAGGCGGGTCATACGCAATTTCCGGTCGCAGGTGGTGTTTCCAGGTTGGAGAAGGGCTGGTTTCGCAGCACTGTAGTGGCACTGACTGTGAAATTAGGGTCGATCCCGATCAGCGGCGCAAGCGGGAACGCGCGCGGATAAGTCATGGTGGCGGTGTACAGCACCGCATCTCGCGCGCCGCCGATACCGTCAATCCCGCGGTCGCTGTCATATGCATTGTTGCCGTTTGCGTCTTCATACGGCTCGTTATCGTTGCAGATACCGTCGCCATTAACGTCGGTAAAATCCTCTGCGCGCATCACATCGGAGAATTGCGCATAAGCCTTGCGTTCGAATGTCAGCGTCGCGTTAGAGACGAGGTCTTTGACGTCACCTTCCACCATGCTGTCGATTGAACCGGTTGCCGCCGCTTCAATCGTAGAATCCCGCCCAGCCTCTTGAATGGTTCCCTCTAGAATGGCGGTGGCATACATATTGTAGCTGACATCCATCAGCCCCATCAACATAACCAGCAGCGCAGGTGCGATCAGTGCGAATTCGACAATCGAAACCCCTTCCGTGTCTTCAAGTAGAGCGTTGAGATTTTTTGAGACGGCCTGCATCATCCGGAAATCCTCAAATCGCCCATAGACTTAGCAATATCTGAGAAGGCTTTTTGCAGTTCTGCCGCGTTGTCAGCCTCGAAGTACTGCCCAGGGCCCGCACATTCCGTCATCGCCGGATTGAGTGTCGTACCAAAAGCAATGACCCACACCGTGGTGTTGTTCTTCTTCACTTCATTACATGCAAATTTGAATCGTTCTTCGACAGTTTGGACCAAGGACAGAGGAGAACTTTCGTCCCACCGGCGTTGGTCCAACGGCTCGATGCCATAAGCTCCATATGCAACATCGTACGGTTCGGTCTGGCCGTCTGTTAGAAAGATTAGGTGCCGCGATGTTGGCTTGTTGCCGGACACATCGCTGTTCTCTGATGCAAAAAGACCATTCTGGGAAAGAAGGCGTCCACCCCAGATCATCCCGATATCGTGGTAAGTTGCGCCTTCCGGATTCAATGTCGCCAGATAGGTATCAAGCGCGGCAGCGTCCATTTCCACGAGCTTTTCGGCTTTTGCATTAGGGCAGTCGGAATACCAGTACTGCCCTGAGCGTAAGAAGGTGTGCGAGGTGGTGACTTCCTCTACCGAGAAGTCCCCCTCTGTCCAATTATGGCTGTACACCTTTCTGGCATAGACATCGTCTGCCATACGCGGCTTCCATTGCGTATTCGGATCGCCGGCGCTTGGTACTGTATTAAGGTCCAAATCCAGATTTTGCG
Organism: Sphingomonadaceae bacterium; assembly: GCA_020630295.1. Taxonomy (GTDB): domain Bacteria; phylum Pseudomonadota; class Alphaproteobacteria; order Sphingomonadales; family Sphingomonadaceae; genus Pontixanthobacter. The sequence continues at coordinate 28,857 of JAHDBR010000021.1, read as the reverse complement.
CAAGATCGACGTTGGTAAAATCAAAAATTTGAGAGCTCAAACGCTCTTCCATGCAGCCCTCAGTGTCAGTGCGCCAATTGCTCACATCAAGCAACAGAGGCTTGTAAAGATACTGCTGGGTGTTGAACTCGTAAGGCCGTGTCCATTTTGTGAACGTTTCGAGGTAATCAACATTGTCTTGGCGTTCCACAAGACACTGGGTTCCATCGAATGAGACACGGTATTTGCTGCCATTTGTGAGACGCTCACTGTATTCGAACGTCTCGGTTCCGTCAGGCGGTCCGGCATATGGCTGTGTGGTGGTGCTGATGACCGTGTCGACTTCCACTTTCGTGTCTTCGGGCTTGGTCGCGCACGCGCCGTCGTTTGTGGCGTAAGTACTGTCTACCAGCCACTCGCTTCGATCACCGGAAACATACTCCCAGTCGATATGAGATTAACCGTAACCGACGGTGCTGGTCGCCTCGCCCAATTCTCGCGATTGGTATGTCCATTCATCTGCAACCCAATCATCGGCGAGCAAATGGCCGACATTTACGTTGGTGGCATATGGTACAAAGCCGTAACGAATTCGCGTGTCGGGTGCTTTTGCAATCTCGATATTGGAATGGAAGTTCTTGATGACCGCACTCATCGTTTCCATTCGGGACGCGCTATCACCAGCATTCGTGAGCCGCATGGACCCGGTCGTATCCAGCACCATCATGATGTCGAGATTGGTAAAGTTCATCCGCGACTGGCAGGTCACGCTGATCGGGATCATGTCGTAGCCGAAGACGCCCATAACCGCTGTTGGCATGTTGATAGATGCCGAACCGCTAATTGCGTAATCGGCTTCCAGCGCCAGATTAAAGGTGCGGTCTTCGGCATCATAACGGCCATTGGGAAAGTTCAGATCGAAAAACTCTTTACCAGTAACGGCCACTTGGCCGACCACTTGGTTACTTGGGGGGAGGTCCGAACCCAAACGTTTGCGTGCAGCCAAAACCCCGGCATCGCAGGCTTGCTGTAAACGGCTTTCAGCAACGTAAGCGCGGCCAATGTCAACACCGCCACCGACCATCGCCAGAATGGGAAAAAGCGCCGCCGCCAAAAGAGCCAGTGTGTTACCGCTTTGGTCACTAGCCAGCTTTTGCAGCAAAGCGCCTGATTGGCGATTGCCTGCTGTGGGCGCGCTTTTATCCATGGTTATGATGCTCACATTTCGGGTCATTGCACGGAATGAATAGCGCACACCCTACAAATACTTCGCAAACGCAACTGGTTAACAGCAGCTAAATATTTAGCTGTTTTGCGGCCTGAAAGTGGCGGTTTCCCTTAGGATGCGACGACAAATACGGGCCGTGAATACGTTAACGTGGTGCCCGGCAAAGTCACAAATGGCAGCCAGTCTTCCAGCGTGTAAGAGATATCAATGTCAATCTCGTCAGCGCCCGTGACGCGGCTTGTCAGCTTTGTCGAAACGGTAATGTTCAGGCGGTCAGAATCGAGCAGGTACGGAGCATTCACAGCTGTCGCCAGCAGGACCGACCGGATCTGCGTGTCTGTGAGATTGTTTCCCTTCTGGTACTCGACCATCGTGTGCCGGACGCCGTCCGATGTCAGCGAACGGATGGCATTATAGTTCTGCATATAAACGCCGGTATGGAAGACACCGATCATCATTGTGATGAGGAGCGGCGCCAGAAGCGCAAATTCCACCGCCATAGCGCCGCTATTGTTGCCGCGCAGCTTCTTCAATGCAGGTAAGATCATGACAATTGCACCGTCCGTTCCACGTCGAAAGTGATGGGGCTTCCCACGCCAAAATCTGTCCAAACCGGCGTGTACGTGTCGGTTAGATCAACTCTGATGTATGAGCTTACCACGTCATCCGTGCCGCAATTATCGGGATTGGTAACTGTTACATCCGAATCGTTGCAGCGGTAGAACCGGGTGATATCAATCTGGCTATCAGTGAGATTTACTGATGTCTTGATGATGTCTTTTACAGTGTTGATATCAGTAGTTGCGCCAGAAGCAGTGGCCAGGGCAATCAGTTCGCCCTCTGATGCCGCAGTTTGCAATTCGTGTTGACGCGATACAATCGAGCCGACCTCGAACGTGCCAAGTGCCATCAGCACCAGCACAGGGGCAACAATGGCCGTTTCAATGGCCATTGAACCTTTCCGGTTACGCCACAATACTTGGATCGCATTGCGCATAATCAACCCACCAACTTTACGTTAGGAGTGGAATTACCCACGCTGGTCGTTTGATTTGTCGGACAGAGTGTTTGTAGTGTGGCGTTACCTCGAATGTCGATTGTATTCGCTGAAATCTGCAAACATTGCGCGCTCACATCGGCGGTACCGTTAATGCGCAGATTGCCAGACGGAAGATAGATCAGCCCCTCAATCAAAGAGTTCGAATTACCGTTCATAATGTGATCGCCGCTCGGATCATTATCACGGTGTTCGAAAATGAGAATGTCCGAAAGCAGGTCGGCCTGATCCTCATAATCTGTGCCAATGAAATCACCGGCCGACATCGGAGTCAGGTTAATCGCGTTTGAGTTACCTGTCCCGCCCAATTTGACAGTTGCGCCGCCTTTCAGGACAAACATAACTCCTGATCCGGTAACGTCGTAATTGGCAGCAAGGTCAAGAGTCCCGCCATCGATTACGTAAATACCGCTAGCGAGCGTTGTCGAACATTTAATTGTGAGATCAGCATATGTACCAGGTAGAAGCGACGCCTGCTTGTTGTTGCCCTGACCAGTGCATTTGTACTCACGATCCGTGTCGTTGGTTGGCGGCTCGAGATCAGCATAGATATCTTCGAGGCCGTTAACGCCCTCAACCACGACATCATCATTGCCGGTAGCATCAACAGAACCGCAAGCAACGATGAGGTCGGTCGATACATTCGCTGAACCATCAATAGTGATTGCGTTCTCGTCACAAGATAAAGCTGCCAATCCGCATTGCGCGCTAACCGTCGCGTTGCCGCCGATTGTGGTACCTGTTCCCGTTTCAGACAAAGAGACTAGGCAGGCATTGAAGTCGAAGCCTTCTGCAAAGCTGGCTTGCGCTGTTGCGCGGACCGTAGTGGCACCGCCGGTAAGGAAGCTGCTGAAGGGAAGAACTTTGGTTGCAGTGGAGGAGACGACGATACTGTTGTCCGTGCCACCTGCATAGTCAGCAATCAGGATTGTCGGTACACCGTCAAAATCCTCGGTCTTCGATTTGTTCGCATCATATTCCTGAAGCGCGCGCTTCCTATAGTAGCCTTCGCTATCTTCGCGGGCCAGCGCCCAGGCACCTGCATATGCGGCCTGATCGACAGAATGCTGTAATTCGCGCTGCCACATATACCATTGCGCGGTGTCTACGGCGAAGCCGGCTCCGCCGATCAATGCAGGAATGCCCAGGCCCACCAGCATAGTGGCGTTGCCTGCTGCACTCTGTTTTAGGGTGCTATAGAGCTTCTTGATGGCTCGCATGAATTTTGGCCTTTCAGCATCATAATGGGTCTGTGACACACTTTTGTACCCTGCCGAGATGACGCAAAAAGAAAGAGATTAGGTTAACGCGAGATGTAAAATCGCGTAATTCAGTACCGCCTTAGACGCACACGAAAAGAAGTCGGTCTGCCTTCGGCCATTTCCGGCTTGGCAAACTTGACAGGAACGCCGCAGAGTTCATTGCACAGGAATGGAAGCTGACAGCCTGCTTGAGCAATATCTGGAACGCCGCCTTGCCGTAGCGCATGCCGGCCGCCGTCTTGGGCCAGCGCTGGAGAGCTTTCTGTCCCTGGATGCAAGACTGGCCGGCTTCGTCAGTCAAATGAAAGAACCTATTCTTACGCAGATCAGGATTGCTTGGTGGCGTGACGAGCTGAACAAATCTGCCGATCTGCGGCCAAAAGGCGATCCTATTCTAGACGGTCTTTCCCTCCACTGGCAGGGCGAAGAGGCAGCACTGCTGGCTCTGGTCGATGCCTGGGAGGGTTTGCTCGGCGAAGTAACTACCGCAAGCGAGCGGGCCGGGGCGCTAGTGGATGCGCGGTCAATCGGCTTTGCCGCGCTCGCTCGAATTGGGGGCAGGGCAGACCACACAATCCCTGCACAAGAAGCGGGCAGAGTTTGGGCGTTCGCTGACCTTGCGGCGGCGTTAGACGGTGAAGAAAAATCCGAATTGCTAAGGCAGCGTGAGCATTTGGCTATACCGAATGTTCCGAAATTACCGCATTCGTTGCGCGGATTATCGATTCTGGCGAGACTCTCTTCAAAAATGCTTGCATCGGGTGACGAAAAACTCATCACTAACCGTTCTGACTTCTTGCTGATTACTAGGGTTGGATTATTCGGGTAGTCGAGTAGTGTTCCGTCTGGAAAGGTTATTTCATGAACCGAATTTTTCTAGGCGCTTTTTTGGCTCTACTATTTGCCGGGCTTGGCTTGTTTTGGTGGCAGGGCAGGGCACAAGTGGAAGATGCAGCCCCGCCTCCGCCTGAGATAGAGGTGCCGGAGGAACCGGCGGAGCCGGAAATTCCTGTATCGGATGCCGGTGATATGACTGGCCCAACGCCGCCAGAAGCAACCGAGCTATCGCGTGAACAGAGGCGATTCTTCCGGTATGACCGCAACCGGGATCAGCGTATTTCGCGCAACGAGATGCTTTCAACCCGTACAAAAGCGTTCCGAAAGCTGGATAAGGACGGCAATAATCTGCTGACATTTGAAGAATGGGCGGTGTCGACAGCAACCCGTTTCGACAATGCCGATGCCAACAAAAATCGCGAACTTTCGCCTGAGGAATTTGCGACCACGCGGCCAAAACGAAGCGCTAAGAAGCCGGCCTGCCAGTGCTGAAGATTTCGGCGTGACAGCTTAGGCAGGAATAGCGTCTAGCTCTGCCAGCCAATGGCCAAAATCGGTCTTCGCGCGCGAAGTGTAGGCTTCTTTGCGCTGCTTCTTTTTTACGTCATGCATGGGCGGAAACAGGCCAAAGTTAACATTCATGGGCTGATAGGTGTCAGCCTCTGCATCGCCGGTAATATGTGAAAGAAGCGCGCCCATTGCGCTGGTCGCAGGCGGCGGACTCCAGTCTTCTCCAGCCAGCTCGGCGGCGGCCATGATGCCGGTGAGCAGACCAATGGCGCCGCTTTCGACATACCCTTCGCAGCCCGTAATCTGGCCAGCGAACCGGATGTGTTGCGCGCCCTTAAAGCGCATTTGGCGGTCCAGCACCAATGGCGAATTCAGGAAGGTGTTACGGTGCAGCCCGCCAAGCCGCGCAAATTCGGCATTTTCCAGTCCTGGGATTGTGCGGAACAGTTCAACCTGCGCGCCGTATTTCAGCTTGGTTTGAAAGCCGACCATATTCCACAATGTGCCCAGCTTATTGTCCTGTCGCAGCTGGACGACTGCATAGGGCCAGCGCCCTTGCGGAAATTCTTCACAGGCAGTGCGGGGATCATCAAGGCCGACCGGCTTCATTGGGCCATAACGCAGCGTTTCGACACCGCGTGAGGCCATCACTTCAATCGGCATACATCCGTCAAAATAAGGAGTGTTCTCTTCCCATTCCTTAAACTCGGTCTTCTCGCCATCCATCAGGCCTTGATGGAACGCCAGATATTCGTCCTTTGTCATCGGGCAATTGATGTAATCACCTTCCGCATTTGATGCTTCGGTGCGCTTGTTCCACCGCGACTGTACCCAAGCTACATCCATATTGATGCTTTCCCGGTGAACAATCGGGGCAATCGCATCGAAGAAGGCAAGCCGGTCCTGACCGGTCGCGCTGACAATGCTGTCCGCCAATGATGCCGCAGTTAACGGACCAGTAGCGACAATAGTCATTCCTTCTTGAGGCAGGCTGTCCACGCGTTCGCGAACAATCTCGACATTCGGATGCTGAGTCAGACGCTTTTCGACTTCGGCAGAGAACACGTCACGGTCGACTGCCATGGCGGAGCCAGCGGGCACTTGCGCGACTGCGCCTGCCGACATGATGATCGAATCAAGGCGGCGCATTTCATGGTGAAGCAGTCCGACTGCATTCTTCTCATCGTCGTCGGAGCGGAAGCTGTTGGAGCATACCAATTCTGCGAGGCCGTCTGTCTGATGTGCCGCAGTCATATCACCGCCGCCGCGCATCTCTGACAGTCGCACTTTAATGCCGCGCTGCGCCAATTGCCATGCAGCCTCGCTGCCGGCCAGTCCGCCGCCGATTATGTGAACTTGATGTGTCATAGCGCGCACCTAGTGCTTGCTTGCCATGTCCATCAAGTCCACAAATGCATTTGGAGGAATTATGTCGAAACGCGCATTGGTAGAACGCAGGCCATGGTTGCTGGTGAGCATCCTTGCCGCGATCGGCTATTTCGTCCTGCGGTCCCAGCCGATCAATCCTGATATGATTACTGCGTTAAAGGGCGCCGGGGCGGCGTTCCTTGCAGTATATGCATGGCAGCGCCACGATAGCCGCGAAGCTAAATTGCTTGCGGCGGTAATGATCCTGTCGGCCCTGGGTGATGTGCTGATCGAGTATAATCTGGAATATGGCGGCGCGGCATTCTTCGCGTCTCACGTTGCAGCCATTTCTCTGTATCTCGGCAATCAGCGGTCAAGCACCACGGCAAGTCAAAAGGGCGCAGCAACGGCTTTGCTAATCATGACACCGATCATTTCTTGGTTGCTCAGCGGCTCGGTTGCAATCGGCGTTTACGCAGTTGCTCTTGGCGGAATGGCAGCGTCTGCATGGATGAGCCGCTTTCCCCGATACCGGGTCGGCATCGGTGCGGTTTTATTCGTGCTGTCCGATTGGTTGATCTTTGCCGGATTGGGCATGCCCGAGGGGGCGGGTGTCTTCTCCTTCTTGGTCTGGCCAATATATTACGCCGGGCAATTGTTAATTGCGACAGGCGTGATCCAGACCTTACGTAAAGAGTTGCCCGAAGAAGGCTGACGCGCAGGTCAGGCCGCTATGGTGGTGCGGTGTAATTCCCGGCGCTGGCCTTCATATCCGCCAGTCGCACGATGCAGGACTGCGCGATTGTCCCACATGACAAGGCTGTCAGAGTTCCATTTGTGGGTATAAACGAATGCGTCGCTGCTTTGCCAAGCGAGCAATTCACCTAATATGGAAAAAGCGTCCTCGTCAGAATACCCTTCCAGGCCGATAATGTATCCGGCGCAACTAAAGATGCCTTCTTCGCCGGTTTCGGGATGCTTTTGAATCAGTGGTTGGGCGCGTGTGGCCAGTGCCGATTCGTCCGCCTTGATCGCCATGCTACGCCCGGTGTCCTTTTTGCCATACGTGCCGTCAGGCGAATAAGCGCCTTTTGCACTATGGATAGCTGTCAGGCCCCGCAAAAACGTTTTTCGCTCGTCAGGCAGGGCGGCGAAAGCGGCGATCTGGTCCGCAAACAACGTGTCGCCACCGTATGTCGGAATGTCGATAGCCAGAAGGCAAGTGCCAGCGGGCGGCTTCGGCAGGAAGCTCCAATCCGTATGCCAGTTCTCTGCGAAAAGAGGCGAAGTCTCGTCCGCTTCGCGCAAAATTGCCGCGATGTTGCGCCGACCGGTAATTGGTTCAAAAAACGGATCTTCACCAAACCCGCCCATCGCCAGAGTAAATCGCTCTAAAGCATCGTCGTCCATCGACTGCCCGGAGAATTCCAGCACCCGGTGAGCCAGCCAGATATCGCGAATTTCCGCGATCAAGCTCGCATCCAGTTCCCCCGACAGGTCAACGCCGGAGACCGTTGCGCCGCATACAGCGCCGGACGGTTGAACCTTCATCAGCTCGCGTCCGGTTCGCCGGGAATGTTATCATCGCTATGCGCGGTTGTTGGCGGCGTGGTCTCGTTCGCGTCTCGCCCGATCATTTCTTCGACAATTGCCTCTTCTGCATCGTTTTCCGGGGCTTCTTCCTCGTCCAGCTTCGCAACGCTTACGATCTGTTCTTTGTCGTCTACATTGAACAGGCGAACACCTGCGCTTGCCCGCCCGATAACGCGGAGTGTATCGAGACCGATACGGATGAGTTTGGCCTGATCGGTCACCAGCATAAGCTGTTCCGATTTGGTTGCAGTAAAGCTGGCAACTACGGGACCGTTGCGTTTGATGTTGTCGATATTGGTAATGCCCTGACCCCCGCGGCCGGCGCGGCGATACTCATAGGCCGATGATAACTTACCGTATCCGTTCGAGCATACGGTAAGAATGAACTGTTCTTCCTCGGCCATTTTCGCGTGTGTTTCGCTTAATTCCGGCAAGTCACCTTCATCAAATTTCCACGGTGCAGTTTTCAAATAGGCATCGCGTTCTTCAGGGGTGGCGTCGCCCCCGTGAAGGATTGAGAGGGAGACGACTTCATCGCCGTCTTCCTTGAATTTCATGCCGCGCACACCGGTGGAGGTGCGGGAGACAAATTCGCGAACATCTTCTCCGCTAAACCGGATCGCCTTGCCCATCCGCGTGGCCAGAAGCACATCATCACCAGCCTCAAGCAGGGCAACACCGATCAGGTGATCGTTGCTTTCCTCATCGAACTTCATGGCGAACTTGCCGTTGCTTGGAATGTTTGTGAAGGAATCCATGGAGTTCCGGCGGACGTTGCCCTGTGCAGTCGCGAAGACCACGGTGAGCGCCCCCCAGCTATCTTCATCCTCCGGCAATGGCAGAACAGTCTGAATCGTTTCACCTTCATCCAGCGCGGGAAGAAGGTTTACAATAGGTCTGCCGCGCGTCGTCGGGCCGCCTTCAGGTAGTTTCCAGACTTTGAGGCGATACACTTTACCGGCGGTAGAGAAAAACAGCACAGGATTGTGGGTGCTGGTGACGAACATTTCGCTGACGGCATCTTCGTCTTTCGTAGCCATACCGGCGCGGCCTTTTCCGCCGCGGTTTTGCGCGCGGAACGTCGATAGAGGGGTGCGTTTGATATATCCGTCGAGCGTGACGGTAACGACCATCTCATCGCGTTCGATAAGATCTTCGTCCTCAAGCCCGTCCCAAGCCGGTGCAATCTCCGCTACGCGCGGCGTCGCGTAATTGTCGCGAATTTCTTCCAGTTCTTCCCGCATCACACCGTAAAGCTTCACGCGGTCTGCAAGGATTGCGAGATATTCCTCAATATCAATCGAGAGCGTTTTCAGCTCGTCACCAATTTCATCGCGGCCCAAGGCGGTCAGGCGGTGGAGGCGCAATTCAAGAATCGCCTTCACTTGCTTTTCTGACAAGCGGTAAGTGCCGCCTTCCTGCTCGGCATCCGGCTCAATGGCTTCAACCAGACGGATGTACTGCGCGATGTCACCAATCGGCCATTCTTTGGCGACCAGCTTCGCCCGGGCTTCAGCCGGGTTTGGCGCGCTGCGGATCATCGCAACCACTTCATCCAGATTGGACACGGCAACGACCAGGCCGAGCAAGATGTGCGCCCGGTCGCGTGCCTTGTTCAGTTCGAACTTGGTCCGGCGGGTGATAACCTCTTCGCGGAACTGGATGAATGCCTGAATAATGTCCCGAAGCGACAAGACTTCCGGACGGCCGCCACGAATGGCGAGCATATTGGCAGGGAAGCTCGATTGGGCAGGGGTGTGCCGCCAAATCTGGTTCAGCACGACTTCCGCAGTCGCATCGCGTTTAAGGTCAATGACTACGCGAACGCCCATCCGGCTCGATTCGTCACGGATATCGGAAACGCCTTCGATGCGTTTTTCCTTGGCCGCATCTGCGAGCTTCTCGACAAGGTTGGACTTGCCGACCTGATAAGGGATCGACGTGAGAATAATGCTCTCGCGGTCCCCGCGCTTAGTTTCAATCTCATGGCGGCAACGCATAAGTATCGATCCGCGTCCGGTCGTGTAAGCGGAACGCGCACCCGATTGGCCGAGAATCAGCGGTGCGGTGGGAAAGTCGGGTCCGGGAATGATCTCGAACAGTTCTTCCGAACTGATCGCGGGATTATCCATATAGGCAAAACATCCGTCGAGGACTTCACCCAGATTATGCGGCGGCACATTCGTGGCCATGCCGACCGCAATGCCGCCAGCGCCGTTGACCAGCAGGTTAGGAAACCTTGCAGGCAAGACCTGAGGCTCATTGCGGGAACCGTCATAATTCTCCGCAAAATCGACAGTATCCTTATCCAGATCGTCCAGCAGCGAATTCGCAACCTTGGCCAGCCGCGCTTCCGTGTAACGCATGGAAGCGGGCGGATCCGGGTCCATCGAACCAAAATTACCCTGACCATCAATCAAAGGAACGCGTAGCGACCAGTCCTGCGTCATCCGGGCCAAGGCATCATAAATCGCGCTATCACCATGCGGGTGATAGTTACCCATCACGTCACCGACGATTTTGGCCGATTTACGGTAAGGGCGGCCTGCAACGAAGCCGCCTTCCTGACTGGCGAAAAGGATCCGGCGGTGTACAGGTTTCAGACCATCGCGTACGTCGGGGAGGGCGCGGCTTACGATCACACTCATTGCGTAATCGAGGTAGCTGGTCTTCATCTCATCAACGATGTCGATGCGACCAAAGCTCTCCGATGGTGCGGGGGGTGTTAGGGTTTCTGTATCGTCGCTCAAGGGAACTCTTTTCTGTTGCTTCCGCGTGCGGAATCTTCAAGTTTTTGACATACGCGAAGTTGCGGCTTGCCGCTACCAAACCTTATGCACATGACCGCCAAAATGCGATGTTTTCCACATATCCCTCAAAGTGCTGCAAACTTGCGTATTTCCGCCGCATATCGGTGGCGTTCAATCTTCATTCAGGGCAATTTTTCTACAAAGATTTGCAATACGGAACGCGACACGCCATTCGCACGTTGGTGTACCGTAGTTCAGCCAAATAGTGGCTATTTTAGTTTTATGGGAGATACCCTGATGTTTGCACGCGCACGCACACAAACCACATCCACGGCCAAGCGGCCTGGTTCCAATATCGCACTCGCAATCGCTCTGATGTCCGTATCGGCGTTGGGCATGACTGCTATGGCTACCCCGGCAGAAGCCGCGAAGAAGAAAAAGAAGAGCAAGGCCCCGAAGGCCGATTACTCCAAGGAATTCCTAGCGGCATACACTCCGCTCGAAGCCCTTTCCAAAGCTGAAGCGCCTGACGCTGCGGCACTTCGCGCCGGCGTTTCTACTTTGGTGCCAGCGTTAACGACAGCCGACGACCGCTGGGCCGGTGGTGGTTTAATCTACAATATTGGCATTAGCTTGAATGACAACGCGCTGAAACGTCAGGGCATGGATTTCATGGCGGATAGCGGCAAGGCGCCGGAAGGCAAGGCCGGCCAGTATTTCTTCAACGCAGGTCAGCTCGCTTACGAAGGTGGTGACAATGCGACCGCCCGCGCGCGGTTTACTCAGGCCTTAGGTGCAGGTTTCACTGAAGCCAATCTTGAGGCTGTAATCGCCGAAACTTATTTCCGTGATGACAATTATGCAGAGGGGCTCAGCTATCTGCGCGGCCAAGTCATGGAAACTGCCCGCTCCGGCCAAACGCCTCGGGAAGACTGGCTTAGGCGCGGTATTGCGATGGCGTATAACAACGATCTGGTTACAGAAGCGGTCGCCTTTAGCGCTCTGAATGCGCAATTCTATCCTTCCACCACGAGCTGGGGCGATGCGATAGCAATTCAGCGCAATTTCTTTGACTTCGATGCGAACACGATTTTGGATCTTCTCCGCTTATCTGACCGCACCGACAGCCTGCGCAATGGACGCGACTTCGCTGACTACATTGATGCGGCCGATGCCCGCCGGCTTCCTGGCGAAGTTAGCCGTATTGTCGATGAAGGCATCGCAGCAGGCCATCTCGAAACCAGTGACCCGTTTGTGAAAGATGTGCGCGACACGGCGCGTGCACGCTTGGCAGCCGATAAGGCAGAGCTGCCTGTTCTCGAACGCGATGCACGTAAGCCTGGCGCTACAGCCGTTACGGCAAGTGCAGCTGGCGATGTTATGCTCAGCTATGGCATGGCGGCAAAAGCCGAGGAGATGTACACGATCGCGCTCTCCAAGCCCGGCGTCGATACCAACCGCGTTTTGACACGCCTTGGAATTGCGCAAAGCGATCAGGGTAAAACGGCTGAAGCCAAAGCCACCTTCGACAAAGTGCAAGGTGAACGAGGACAGGTTGCCGCGCTGTGGAACATCTATGTCGATCAGCAGGCTGCCGCCGCTGCTCCGGCACCGGTAGGCCGCCCGACAATGGCTGAAGAAGCCGCGATGTAAGCGCGCTTATAATTTATCAGGAGAGGGCGCGAACTTCGGTTCGCGCCCTTTTTTGTACGCTTACCTTAGCCGTTTGACCCATATTTGCCCGTTATCTCGGCGTTCTGTGGCAAAATTAGCAATGGAATCGATCAGGTCGATAAGCCTAGAGAAGCCGTAGTTGCGTGTGTCAAAGCTGGACCGGTTCCCAGCACGCTGGCCGACTTCTGACAGTTTCGCATATCCGGCCTCGTCGCGATTGCTGGCATTGTACGCGTCAAACAGAAGGTCCAGCAGCTCATCATCGATAGCGCCGTTTTCTTCTTTCTTCCGCTCTTCCTTTTCCGCCTTTATCAATGCATTCACATCAATAAAGCGGGAGCATGCTTGCCTGAATGCTTCAGGTGTTTTCGGTCCGCCGAAACCGTAAACGGGATACCCTTCCTGCCGGATACGCATGGCGAGCGGCATAAAGTCGCTATCCGAACTCATAATGCCGAAACCCTGAACACGCCCGCGATAGAGCATATCCATGGCATCTATCGTCATTTTCATGTCGGTGGCATTTTTGCCTTTAGTGATATCGAATTGCTGAGAGGGCTCGATCCCATAGCGATGCATCTTATCAACCCAGCCCTTGAGCGAAGTCTTGCGCCAGTTCCCATAGGCACGGCGGATATTTACCTGCCCCAATTCGGCCAGCACAGTCAGGACGGGGTCTATACCGGCGGGGCTGGCATTATCGGAGTCAATCAGAAGGGCGATATTCAGAATGTGTTGGTCAGCCATATTGTATTCTGACTTCTCCAACCACTGCGCGCAAGTGCCTTAGCCCTGCGCCACAAATTCTGATGTTTCGTCATCCAAGACGTGAAGAACGCCGTCCGAAATTGCGAAGAATGTACCGCGTAATGTCAGATCGCCGGATGCCACGCGGTCTTGGACGCAGGGAAATGTACGCAGATTGTCGAGGCTGACTTGCACTGCGGCGAGTTCCATCGCCTTTTCAGCTGTGCGCCCTTCGATGCCATATTTCTCAGCGATTGGCTTGCGGGCTTCATCGAGCATGGCAATCCAGTTCGCGACAAAGCCGCCTTCACCAGGCGCCGCGCCTTGCAGTTCTTGGGTAAGGGCGGCCTTGCATCCGCCGCACATCCCGTGGCCCATGACGACAATTTGTCTGACCTTGAGAACATTCACGGCATATTCGAGCGCTGCCGAAACGCCGTGCAAGCCGGGATTAGTTTCAAACGGGGGAACCAAAGCGGCCACGTTCCGGACCACAAATATTTCGCCCGGATGGACGTCAAATATCTGGGCGGGGTCAACACGGCTGTCGGAACAAGCTATCAGCATTAGCTTAGGGGACTGGCCCAAACTCGCCAGCTTCTCGAACCTGTCCCTTTGTGCTGGATAGCTGCCGTCACGAAACCGCTGATAGCCTTCCAACAATTGCGCAAACTCAGGCATTAAAAACGGTCTCCTCGAATAACCTCCACATCCCACATAGTGAGCAGAAGCCCGTGGCTAGATAGGATGGGTTCTAGCTCGCTTGCAAGCTTCTCGGCCTTGATTTGAGATGCCACGGTAAGCACCAATGACTTGTTAGACCCAGTCACGCGCTCGTCCTGCCACGGGCCATCCCGCCCGCTGCCAGACTGAACGGGCAGCACGGTCCAGCCGGTAATTTCGACCCTATTTATGATCTCGGTAACGCGCCGGACCAATGCAGTGTCTGCGAGTATTTCGATACGTTTGCGAATGACGGTTTCGGTCATGTTGGTCCTCCTACCCCGCCGCCAAGACTGACGGCAAAGGCAGTTATCAAGCCGATGTTGATCAGGATGTTAAACGGGAATGTGATGCTCAACGACATTGTAAGATATATGCCAGGGTCAGCTTCGGGTAGGGCAAGCCGCATGGCCGCTGGAACCGCTATGTAACTGGCGCTGGCGCACAACACCCCAAAGGCTGCGGTCGACCCGACATCAAGACCAATTCCGGTTCCCACAAGAACGCCGATCGCTCCGTTGAAAATGGGCAAAAGGATCGCAATCGCGGCCAACCGCCAAGTAATTGCGCGAGACGACATAATTCGCCGCGCTGCGATGAGCCCCATGTCTAGGAGGAACAGGCAAAGCACGCCCTTAAAACCGGCCTGAAAAAACGGACTGACCTCGGCAAATCCGGTGGGGCCGGCGATCATGCCGATCGCAAAGCTGCCCAGCAGCAAAACCACTGAGGCGTTTAGAAACACCTCTTTTAACATCTCAGCACGCTCTGACTTGCTGCCGGTCCCGTCGGACCCTTTAGCAAGCATCAAACCGCTCAGGATTGCCGGTGTTTCCATGGCAGCCAGAACTGCGACCATAAAGCCCGCGGCGGGCAGGGCGGAGAGTTCTAATATCTCGACTGCGGTGACATATGTGACCACACTTACCGAACCGTAATGCGCCGCGACTGCGCCAGAATTGAGCCGATCCAGACCGCCAAACGTTTTTAACACGAAATGCGCGATGAAAGGCATCAAAAAGCTGGCTGCGATGCCGGCCAAAAGGGCCGATCCTACAGTAATGTCGATGCCGGATTCTGCGACAGCGACGCCCCCTTTCAGGCCGATGGCCGCCATAAGGTATAGCGACATACCCTTCGCAATCGCTTCAGGAATGGCGAGATCGGAGCGGAGAAATGCGGCCAGCAATCCGAGCAGGAAAAATAGCACTACAGGGGAGGTGAAAGTTTGTAATGCTGTACTGTCCATGTCGGTACGATTAGCGTCAACTGTTCGGGAGGGCAATGCGGCTGCATATTCGTCCACCGATGTGATAATTGGATACATACCAATGCAGGCGCGCAGGCATTGCAGAGCGCCGCCAACGCGCCTAAATGGCGGACATGAACGACCTCTCAAATGCTCCTTCACCGGAAGAATCCCGCCCGCCGCGCCAGCGCAAGCCGGACTGGATTCGCGTAAAAGCTCCAGTGAGCAAAGGGTACCATGAAACGCGCAAACTGATGCGCGAGCTGAACCTTAACACTGTTTGCGAAGAGGCGGCGTGCCCCAATATCGGTGAATGTTGGACAAAGAAACACGCGACCGTGATGATTTTGGGCGATGTGTGCACCCGGGCCTGCGCATTTTGCAATGTCAAAACCGGGATGCCGCGCATAGTCGATCCGATGGAGCCGGAAAACACTGCGATTGCAGCGGGCAAAATGGGCCTCGAACACATCGTCATTACTTCGGTTGACCGTGATGATTTGCCCGATGGCGGCGCAAGCCAGTTCGTGAAAGTGATCAAGGCGCTGCGCCGCGAAACACCGAACACAACGATCGAAATTCTGACGCCTGATTTCCGCGGTAAAATGCGCGCTGCGGTAGAGGCAATCTGCGAAGCCGGACCTGATGTGTACAATCACAATCTTGAAACAGTGCCGCGTCTCTATCCTACCATTCGGCCCGGGGCGCGCTATTACGCCTCGCTTCGCTTGCTTGAAGAAGTGAAGAACCATGATCCGATGATCTTTACCAAATCCGGGATAATGCTGGGGCTGGGCGAGCAGCGCCTGGAGGTGCACCAGGTTATGGACGATATGCGCAGCGCGGATGTGGATTTTATGACTATGGGTCAATATCTCCAACCAACTCCGAAGCATGCCAAGGTTGAAGATTTTGTCACGCCAAAAGCGTTCGACGCGTTCGGTGCCATCGCGCGAGCTAAAGGCTTTCTGCAAGTCGCATCATCCCCGCTGACCCGTTCCAGTTATCACGCGGGTGATGACTTCGCGGAAATGAAGGCTGCGCGCGAGGAAAAGCTGGCGAAACAAGCGGCCAGAGCTGCCCGCTAATGCCGGGCATCCGCGAAAAACGGGTGCTGCCCTATAGCTGCGAACAGATGTTTGATCTGGTCGCCGATGTTGGACGCTATAAGGAATTCTTACCTTGGGTTGTTGCCACACGCGTTAGGTCTGACAGCGGCACCGAAATGGTGGCCGACATGGTGGTTGGCTTCAAATCTTTGCGAGAAAGCTTCACCTCGAATGTTCGCAAGGACAGGCCGAACCTTATTCAGGTACGTTACGTGGACGGGCCGCTGCGCGATCTGGATAACCGGTGGAGCTTTACCCCTGTCGCGGACGGCGGCTGCGAAGTGGATTTCTGCGTAGACTTTACCTTCAAGAACCGCGTGTTTGAGGCATTGGCGGGCCAATATTTTGACCGCGCCTTTCGCAAAATGGTCGCCGCTTTTGAAGCGCGGGCAGAAGCGCTTTACGGAAGTAGCAATTCCAGCGCACATATCGTTGCCTGACGGCGCACTTCCGCTCGGCTCACATTTCCAAAGCTCTTAAGTTCACCTTCGGGTTCGCCCGTTTCATTCCGGCGCACGCGCGCAAACACCACTGTGCCCACCGGCTTTAGATCAGTTCCCCCTCCAGGGCCTGCAACGCCGCTAATGGCGACTGCCACATCCGCATTGCTGTTCTGAAGTGCACCCTGAGCCATCGCCCATACACAAGCAATCGACACTGCTCCAAACGTCTCGATGATATCGCTTGCAACGTCTAGGCTCTCCATTTTCGCTTCATTGGAATAGGTCACGAAGCCCCGGTCGAGCACAGCAGACGAACCGGCAATTTCGGTGATAGCGGCGGCGACCAAACCGCCCGTGCAGCTTTCCGCCAACGCGATCTTCCGGCCCGCTTTTGTATTGGCTTCCACGACCTTGCGCGCCAAAGTATCGATATCTTCCGGAAGTAATGTGTCGGTCATAATGTCGGGCCTGTTTGCGGCTTCTAGATGAGGTGAATGCTGGTCACTGTTTTATAATTGTTGCGATTGCTTGCGCAGCTATACCTTCTGCACGGCCCGCAAAGCCAAGCCGTTCTGTGGTGGTCGCTTTGACGCTGACTTGGCCAATATCGATCCCTAACAATCCAGCAATTCGATCGCGCATTGCATCACGATGCGGGCCGATCTTAGGGGCCTCGCAGATTATCGTGAGATCGATATTGCCGATGCAATAGCCGGATTGTGCGACCAATTTAGCGGCGTGTTCAAGAAATTGCGCTGAACGCGCGCCTTTCCATTGCGGATCGGACGGGGGAAAATGCTGACCAATGTCGCCTTGTGCGGAGGCACCAAGCAACGCGTCAACAATGGCATGGAGCGCGACATCAGCATCGCTGTGACCGGAAAGCCCCTTATCATGGTCGATCTGAATTCCGCCGAGCCACAATTCTTCGCCGTCAACCAGACGGTGAACGTCATAGCCCATGCCTGTCCGAAGCATTGGTAGTTCAGTCATAAAATCCTCGGAAAAGGTAAGCTTTTTGAGCGCCTCGTCGCCCTCCACATGCGCGACTGTGCCGCCCCAAGCACGCAAGACCTGAGCATCGTCACCGGCGGTCAGTTCGCCTTGCCATTCTGTGTGCGCGGCCTTGATGCTATTCAGGCGGAAGGCTTGCGGGGTCTGCACACGGCGAAGGCTGTCGCGATCCGCCGACCCGGCCATTGTACCGCCATCGTCGACTGATAGACTGTCCACGACTGGCAAAACGGGAATAGCGCCAGGCTGTTTTTCAAGCGCACTCAACAAGCGCACAATTACTGCTTCTGGCAGGATGGGCCGTGCCGCGTCATGAATTGCGACATGATCAGCCTCGGCCTCACTGATTTGCGTGAGCGCCTTTGCAACCGATCCCTGCCGCGTATCGGCACCTGTGACAAAGCGGATGTCTGCGATGCCTTCAGTGGCTGCTCTGGCGACTTCCTCAGCGCCCTCGGGAATTGCGATGACAATCGGTGATGCACCGGCGTTAGACAGGCTTTCTACTGAATGTCGCAGGACGGGTTTCCCGCGCCACATCGCAAATTGTTTAGGCACCGCTTGACCTGCGCGCAGACCTTTACCGGCCGCAACAACAATCGCAGCGAAGCGGGGAGGAAGGTTCGCCTGGGTCATTGTGATAGGCGCTAGCTGCTTGCGCCTCATGCTGCAATGCACTATGCGCTGCCCAAATATTAGGCACGTTACTTATATGACCCAGCTTCCCGCTCCTCCGGCTCTCAAGCCAATCGAAATCGGCGATATTTCCATCGATTGTCCGGTGGTGCTCGCGCCGATGACCGGCGTGACTGATTTGCCATTTCGTACATTGGTCCGCCGCTATGGTTCGGGGCTGAATGTGACAGAGATGATTGCGAGCCAGGCAATGATCCGTGAAACACGGCAATCTTTGCAAAAAGCGGCATGGGATGCTGTTGAAGAGCCGGTTTCTATGCAGCTTGTCGGCTGCGATCCCTTTTCTATGGGTGAGGCAGCGAAGTTGAATGAAGATCGCGGCGCGGCAATTATCGATATCAATTTCGGGTGCCCGGTTCGCAAAGTAACCAACGGCCTGGCCGGTTCTGCATTGATGCGCGAGGTTCCGCTTGCGACAAAACTGATGGAGGAGACGGTCAAATCCGTCTCTGTTCCAGTCACCGTCAAGATGCGGATGGGCTGGGACCATGACAGCCTGAACGCGCCGGAACTTGCCCGGATCGCACAAGACATCGGTGTGAAGATGATCACCGTGCACGGGCGCACGCGCAACCAGATGTATAAGGGCAGTGCGGATTGGAGTTTTATCCGTAAGGTAAAGGATGCCGTATCAATTCCGGTCATCGTGAATGGCGACATTTGCGGCGTGAATGACGCTGCGAAGGCGCTGGAACAATCCGGTGCAGACGGATTGATGATCGGCCGCGGTGCTTACGGCAAACCATGGCTGCTTGGCCAAGTCATGCACTGGTGGCGCACGGGCGAGGCGCTGGAAAGCCCGAGTTTCTCAGAGCAATATTCGGTTCTCGTCGAGCATTACAAAGGTATGCTTGACCATTATGGCCGCGAAGTCGGTTCTAAAGTAGCTCGTAAACATCTCGGATGGTATACGAAGGGAATGCACGGTTCGGCTGAGTTTCGAAACCATGTAAACTTCATCGACGATCCCGAACAAGTGCTTGGCGAGTTGGAGCGGTTCTATGATCCCTTCATCCATCGCCGTGCCGCCTGACTATGGGCGAGATTGGCCAAGGCGGCGGTGCCGGTGATGCGACGCGGCCAGATGCCCGCGAACAGATTAGCGGATTCCTATTTGCCCTGATCCTCGTCGATGAAAATTTGACGATCAAGGAAGCAAATCCCGCCGCTGAAGATTTGCTCGGTTCGAGTGCGTCCCGCCTTTGCGGAAAAGATCTCGGTGCAATTGTGGACTTTGGCGGGCATCCGGTCATCCAGCGATTGCAAGATAAAGACGCCAAGATTGTTGCCAGAGGAATGCCTGCGACGATTTCGGGCAATTCGCGATTAATCAACATTACCGTGTCCCCGCTGCTGACCCATCCAGAGTGGCGGGTGGTCACTCTGTCTGACACAGGGCAGGATGATATGCGCGATGCGGACGAGCCCAACACATCTCTACAAGCGCCCGCTGTGCTGGCCCATGAGATCAAAAACCCGTTGGCTGCAATTCGCGGGGCAGGGCAATTGTTGAGCCGGAACGTCGGCGAGAAAGACAAAAAGCTAACCGCGGTTATTTCCTCGGAAGTTGACCGGATTGCTAGCCTGATTGACCGTATGCAGGAGCTAGGTAGTAGCCAAACGCAGCCGTCCGAGCCGGTCAATCTCCATCAGTCTGTCAGAAATGCCATCGCAACAGTACGCGTTGCAGCGCGCGACCGTGCGGAAATCATCGAAGAGTTCGACCCGTCTCTGCCGGACGTGGAGGCCCACCGAGAAGCATTCGAACAGGTTCTAATTAATCTGCTTTCGAACGCAGTGGATGCGAGTGCGCTAAGCGAAAATCCGACCGTTTCGGTGCGCACGCGCTTTGTGAGCGGTCTGGCGGCCAATGTTTGGCGTTTTGGCCGGTCAACGCGCTTACCGATCGAAATAGCTGTAATTGATAACGGCCCCGGCCCGGACGAAGCACTGGGCGATCACATTTTCGAACCTTTCGTTACATCGAAACCTTCCGGTCAAGGGCTGGGGCTGGCGTTGGTCAAAAAACTGATAGGCGATATGGGCGGACGTGTGAGCTTTAAGCGCGACGAGGCAAAGGGGCTCACATATTTCCGAATACATTTGGCACGAGCGGAGCAGCGAACATGACCGATATTTTGCTGGTAGAGGATGACGCGGCCATCGCCACAGTTGTCACAGCTGCGCTTGAAGATGAAGGATACCGGATTGAGCACCGGACAAGCATCGCCGGTCGGAACGAGGCGCTAGGGCAGGGGACATTCGCGGCGATGCTGACCGATGTCATGCTTGATGACGGCGACGGTATAGAAAGCCTGGGCGAGGTAAGTGCGGCCAACCCCGATATGCCGATCATTATTCTCTCTGCTCAGAACACTTTGGATACGGCGGTCCGTGCCACGGAAACGGGTGCGTTTGAATATTTCCCGAAACCGTTTGATCTGGATGATCTGGTTCGTGCGGTCTCTCAGGCTGTCGGCAGCCGCGGAGGCTCTGACTTAACTGAAGCGAGCGATACGGACGGTATGCCGCTGGTTGGCCGCAGTCAGGCGATGCAGGGCGTGTACCGGATGATCACGCGCGTTCTGCGAAACAATCTGACAGTTTTAATTCTGGGAGAATCGGGCACCGGCAAGGAACTGGTCGCCGAGGCAATCCACCAGCTTGGGCATCGAAAAACCGGTCCCTTTGTCGCCGTAAACTCCGCCGCTATCCCGAGCGATCTGATTGAAAGCGAATTGTTCGGTCATGAGAAAGGTGCCTTTACGGGTGCTGTCGCGCAATCGATCGGTAAATTCGAGCAAGCCAATGGAGGCACGCTGTTCCTTGATGAAATCGGCGATATGCCGCTGGACGCGCAGACCCGGCTGCTGAGAGCGTTGCAATCCGGGCGCATTCGCCGCGTTGGCGGACGGCAAGAAATCGAGATTGACGTCCGGATTGTCACGGCCACTAACCGCGATCTTAAACCGATGATCGCAGCTGGCACATTCCGCGAGGACTTATTCTATCGGCTTAACGTCGTCCCCATCCAGCTGCCGCCATTAAGAGAACGGCGCGATGATATTGAGGCGCTGGCCAAGCATTTCCTGATAGTAGCAACGCAAGAGGGGCTTCCGGCGCGGCAAATTGATGATGAGGCGATTGGTTTGCTCAGTGAGCAATCATGGCCCGGCAACGTTCGCGAGCTGCGCAATACAATGTTCCGGCTTGCCCTGCTTGCGCGCGACGAGATCATCGGGACGGAAGGTGTGCGGGAGATAATGGAAGATGAGGCTCTGGCGCATCTGAGCTCAACTGCAGGTGGTTTGCAAATGGCAGTCGCCGATTGGTTGCAACAGGAACAACCGGCTGCCGGCGCAGTATATCATGCGGCGCAAGCGGCGTTCGAGAAGCCGTTATTTGAATGGGCAATGCAGCAGACCGCCGGCAATCAGTTAAAGTCTGCCCGCTTGCTGGGAATTAACCGGAACACCTTACGCAAAAGGCTCAGCGATTTGGGTATCCGGCCGGATGAATTTGCCTGAACAAATAGGCATATTCGCTCTGAAACCTCACTGCTAATCGAAAAAAGCTTGCAAGTTTGCAACAGTGGCGTTGTATGAACGCAACTATGAATGGTTATGCGCCGTCTCTTTCCCGGAATAGTCCCCGCTGGTGGCGTCGTTTCGTCGTCGCGGCGCGGCGCGCTAACATATTTCTTATTCTGGAAATCGTCGCCGCGTTGACGGTCATCGCAATGGCTGTTGCGACATATTACGCTTTCACCAGCACCCCTACAGACACAGAGTTATTGCCGTCGCGGCAAGTCGCGACTCTCCTGATCGGTGCGCTGATACCGGCCATGTGCCTGCTGGTTCTCTTCGGGCGCAGAATGGCAATCCGGCGGGCAGCAGGTAGCACCGCACGATTGCATGTAAGGTTGGTGTTCTTTTTCTCGTTGATCGCGGCGGTGCCGACATTGCTAGTGGCGGCCTTTGCCGCAGTGCTGTTCCAAACCGGTGTGGATTTCTGGTTCTCGGACAATTCACGCGGATTGATGCAGAACGCCAACCAGCTGGCAGAAGGGTATTACGAGCAGAACCAATTGCAGGTCGCAAACCAAACGATCACTATGGCGGCAGATATGCGCGCTTATTTCGGCCGCGCGACCTTGGCTGACCCCGAGTTTGCCGATTTTTATAGTCTGCAAACACAGGGTCGCGAGCTCAACGAATCCGCGATTTTACAGAAATTGCCGGACGGTGAGTTGCGGATTGCTGCCATCCTTAACCTGAATGAAGATAATGACATTCAGTCGATCCCGAACGAAACAATTGAACGCATCGAGAGCGGAGAATCGGTTGTTGTAACTGGCGATTTGCAGCGAATTGAAGCGGTTGCCGCCATCGATAAGGATAGCGGTATTTACCTGTACAATGCCCGCAATCCCGAGGCCCTGTCGTTTAAGTCCTGGGAGAGCGCCACTGCGATTACGCAGGCCTATCAGGTGCTGACTACCCGTGCGCGGGCATTGCAACTGCGCTTCAATCTTGCGCTGTTCTTCGTCTCGCTGGCTTTGGTCGGACTGGCGGTTTGGTTTGCGTTGAAATTTGCTGATCGTCAGGTGGAGCCGTTGACCGACCTTGTGGCCGCTGCACGCAAAGTGGGTGCCGGTAATTTTGAACTCCGCGTGGATGGCCGCACAGGTGCAGACGAGATTGGAATGCTCAATCGTGCGTTCAACCGGATGACCGCGCAGCTTGAAAAGCAAACAAAAGACCTCGTCGGCGCAAACGAGCAATTGGACGAGCGCCGAGCCTTTATGGAAGCGTTGCTGGAATCGACCTCTGCGGGGATCATATCTGTTGATGGCAATGGCGACATTCTGCTGATGAACAGCACGGCCAAGCACTTACTGTTGACTGATGCAGACGATAGCCTGCCCGGAGCTGCGTTGAGCGATCTGGCGCCGCAAGTTACGGCTCTGCTTGATGCTCAGTTGAACAGCGGGATCGTGAACCACAATAAGGGCGGTGACTTGCTGACGCTGGCCGTGAAGATATCCGATGCTGCCGAAGGCCGCGTGATTACGTTTGAAGATATCACTCGTCAGCTGCTTGATCAGCGCCAAGCAGCTTGGTCCGATGTTGCGCGGCGTATTGCTCATGAGATCAAGAACCCGCTCACCCCGATCCAGCTTGCTACTGAACGGCTGAAGCGCAGGTACCGCAAGCAGATAGAACAAGATGGCGAACTGTTTGATGATCTGACGAACACAATCGTCCGTCAGGTGGGCGATTTGCGTAAGATGGTCGACGAATTCTCGTCCTTCGCTAGGTTGCCCAAACCTGTCTTTCGTGCAGAAGATGCGACTGACTTGGTGCGTCAGGCAATGTTCCTGCAGGAAGTCGGGAATTCTGAAATTGATTTCTCGTTCTCGACCGAAATTGACGGACAAGTCTTTATCGACTGTGACCGTCATCAGGTTGGCCAGGCGATGACCAACGTACTCAAAAATGCGGTCGAAGCGGTCGAGGCGCGGGCAAAGAACGAAGATATCGACTATCGGGGCCGTATCTCAGTCCAAATGTCTGCTGACGAAACGCACGTTACAGTCGCCGTAGACGATAACGGGGTTGGCTTACCGCAGGATAGCGACCGGATTGCTGAACCGTATGTTACTACACGCGAGAAGGGCACCGGACTTGGTCTCGCAATTGTTACCAAAATTGTCGAAGAGCATGGCGGGGACATGTTGTTCGCAGCAGGGGAAGTGGACGGAACGCGCGTGACGCTGCGATTTGCGCGTGATCCGCACCTCGCCCAGGGGGAAACCGCATAATGACTGTATTTAAGCAATCAATTTCGATTGCCGGAAAGGACAAGACCCCATGGCTCTAGACATCCTAATTGTCGATGACGAGCAGGACATCCGCGACCTGGTTTCGGGCGTGCTGAGTGACGAAGGTTATGAATGCCGCACTGCGGGTGACAGTACCTCTGCGCTCGCCGCAGTAGACGAAAGACGGCCAAGTCTGGTGCTGCTGGACGTTTGGCTGCACGGCAGCCCTATGGACGGGCTCGAAGTGTTGGATGCAATCAAGCAGCGAGAACCGGAACTTCCGGTGATCATTTTCTCTGGTCATGGCAATATCGACACCGCTGTTTCGGCAGTGAGCCGAGGGGCCATGGACTTTATCGAAAAGCCATTTGAAGCCGAGCGTCTGCTGCTTCTTGTCGGCCGCGCCACCGAGACAGAGCGGCTCCGGCGTGAGAATGATCGTTTGCGCCAAGGGTTCGCGCGCGGAGAGGAATTTAACGGCAATTCAACCGTTATCAATCAGGTCCGCGCGACCCTGAAGCGTGTCGCCGCGACCGGCAGCCGTGTCCTGATCACGGGGCCGGCAGGCGCCGGTAAGGAAGTGGCGGCGCGCCTCCTTCACAGCTGGAGCCCCCGTGCCGAAAACGCCTTCGTTATCGTCAATTCGGCGCGCATCACACCCGAGCGTTTCGAGCAGGAATTGTTCGGAGAGGAATCCAACGGCAAACTCGTTCGGCCCGGCCTTTTGGAATTGGCAGATGGTGGAACGCTGTATCTGGACGAAGTGGCCGACATGCCGCTTTCCACGCAGGCCCGCATTCTGCGTGTGCTGACTGAACAAAGTTTTGTCCGCGTTGGCGGAACACGCCAGATCGGTGTGGATGTTCGCGTTGTCTCATCATCCGCGCGCGATCTGGAATTGGAAATGGAGGAGAAGCGGTTCCGCGAGGACCTGTTCTATCGCCTAAACGTGGTACCGGTAACTGTACCATCTTTGGCAGAAAGGCGGGACGATATTCCGGTGTTGGCGGAGCATTTCTTCACCCGTCATTCTGCAGAACAGGGCATTCCAGCGCCTACCATTTCGGAAGAGGCCTGCGCAGCGCTTCAGGCCTATGATTGGCCGGGCAACGTCCGCCAATTGCGCAATGTGGTTGAACGTACCATCATTCTCACCCCGCGTGAGGAGATCAAGACAATCGAACCGGCTATGTTGCCAAGCGAAGTTTCTGGGGGAAAATTGGGCAATGGCGGCGGTATTTCCGCTCTGATGGGTGTCCCCTTGAGAGAAGCCCGCGAAACCTTTGAGCGTGAATATCTGACAATCCAGATCCGGCGCTTCTCAGGAAATATTTCCAAAACCGCAAACTTCATCGGAATGGAGCGATCTGCGCTTCACCGTAAGCTGAAGCTGCTCGGTATGGGTGACCGGAAAAGCGAGGATTAGCGTCATCCGGCGCTGGAAAGCACTGGCGCTTCGAATTGCATTGAAATTTATATGTCAGATACATAATTATGTGTCTGAAAGTCGGCTCTGCCTGGATGAATGTCCGGTCGGGCCAGATTGCGGCTTTGATTTAGGCCGCCAATAATGGAGAAAAGAATATGTCCGAAGGACGCACATTGTCTGCGCGCGTAGCGCCAAAATCAGCCGAGCCGCCGGTGGCCTCTCAGAAACTTGGCAACTTGCAGGATGCTTTTCTCAACTCGCTTCGCAAGAACAAAACCCCTGTCACCATGTTCTTGGTAAAAGGGGTGAAACTTCAAGGCATTGTGACCTGGTTTGACAATTTTTCGATTCTGCTGCGGCGGGACGGTCAATCGCAACTGGTGTATAAGCACGCGATTTCCACCATCATGCCGGGCCAGCCAATGGATGCCAGCCAGTTTGATAGTCAGGATAGCAGCCGCAAACAGCGTCTGCTGCAGGATGTATTTTTGAGCAGCGTCAAGGATGCGGAAGTACAAGTAACGATGTTCCTTGTGAACGGCGTGATGTTACAGGGCGCGATTGCGGCATATGATTTGTTCAGCATGTTGCTTGAGCGGGACGGCTTTGTTCAGCTTGCTTACAAACACGCGGTTTCGACCATACAGCCAGACACGCATGTGGACTTGTCCGGTGATTGGGAAGGCGAAGAAGACTGAGTTTCGATGATGATCTGATGGGCGAAGTCTCGCGCGGCGCGCGGGCACTCGTCGTGTGCCCCGACATTCGCGGGCAAAGCTATGATCTGGATGCAGATTCTCGGCTTGAAGAGGCCTGCGGGCTTGCGCTGGCTATCGGTATTATCATCGCAAAGGGTGTTGTTATTCCCGTGCGCGAGGTCCGGCCAAACACCCTCTTCGGTGCTGGTCAGGTCGAAAATATCCAGACCGATTGCACTTTGGAAGAAGCCGAACTGGTAATTGTTGATGGCGCCTTGTCGCCAATCCAACAGCGTAATCTAGAAGAGAAGCTGGGCCGGAAAGTCATTGATCGCACCGGCTTGATCCTTGAAATTTTCGGCGAGCGGGCGGCAACAGCGGAAGGGCGTTTGCAAGTCGAGCTTGCCCATCTGGACTACCAGCAAAGCCGACTGGTCCGCAGCTGGACCCACTTGGAACGGCAACGGGGCGGATTCGGCTTTCTTGGCGGTCCGGGTGAAACGCAGATCGAAGCCGACCGGCGGATGATCCGGCAGCGTATGTCACGTTTGCGCAGAGAACTGGAGCAAGTTCGGAAAACACGAACATTGCACCGCGAACGGCGGGGCAGGGCCCCATGGCCGATCATTGCGCTCGTCGGCTATACCAATGCGGGCAAGTCTACTTTGTTCAATCGCATGACAGGCGCCGATGTGATGGCGGAAGATTTGCTGTTTGCCACGCTCGACCCAACAATGCGCGCAGTGCGTCTGCCAGGTGTAGAGAAGGCTATTCTGTCCGATACGGTTGGTTTTATCTCTGATCTGCCAACTCAACTGGTTGCAGCGTTTCGTGCGACTCTCGAAGAGGTCACTGCGGCCGATGTGATTGTCCATGTGCGTGACATGGCTAATGAAGAATCCGCCGCGCAAAAGTCTCAAGTGCTTGGGGTCTTGGCAGATCTCGGCGTGATCGACGGAGAAGATGGTGAAAGCAGTATTCCGATCATCGAGGCATGGAATAAGGTTGATTTGCTGGACGACGAACGCCGGATTGAGCTGGTAGAGCAGGCCGCGCAAGATGGCACGGTCATTCCTATTTCCGCGATGACCGGAAGCGGAGTTGATGCGCTTACATCCAAGCTAGACGATCTATTGACCGCCGGTGCCAAGGAACATCACATTTTGCTGCCTGCGTCAGCCGGTCAGAAAATTGCATGGCTGCACGCCCACGGCAACGTCTTGAACGAAAGAGAAGCGGGCGAGGGCGCAGAGGGGCCGATGCGCGCGATTGATGTGCGCCTGACAGCGAAAGAGCTGGGCCGATTTGAAAGCCTGTGAAGCGATTAGCGGTTAAGCCTCATCTTCTTTAACTGCGCGCCATAATTGCTCTTGGTCATCCAGAGACAGTTCTGGAAACCGGCCTTCAGCCTTGTGTTCCATAGCCCGAAAACGTCTCTCAAATTTGGTATTGGCCGCTCGCAGCGCATCTTCCGGAGCGACACCATAAGCGCGGACCACATTGACCGCGGCAAATAGCAGGTCACCGGCTTCCTCAACTTGATGATCTGCATCGGCATCAGCCAGTTCTTCCAGTTCTTCATGTACCTTGGCAGCGGGTCCTTGCGTGTCGGGCCAATCGAACCCCACGCGAGCCGCCCGTTTCTGTAGCTTTTCGGCGCGGAGCAGCGCCGGCAAAGCAAGCGCAACCCCGTCCATGGCGCTGGTTGAACCCTTATCGGCACGTTCCGCTTCCTTAAGTTCTTCCCAGCGTTTTTCACCCATCTGGCCGCCGGCTCCAGCAAAAATATGCGGGTGCCGGGCCTCCATCTTATCAGCAATTGCTTGTGCAACGTCTTCGAATGAGAAAGACTTTTCTTCCTCTGCCATGCGGGCGTGAAATACGACCTGAAGGAGCAAATCCCCCAATTCCTCGCGAAGGTCGGCCATGGAGCCGCGCTCAATCGCGTCGGCGACTTCATACGCCTCTTCGATTGTATACGGAGCGATGCTCGCGAAATCCTGCGCCAAATCCCATTCGCATCCCCGATCTGGATCGCGAAGGGTCGCCATAATGGCAAGCAGACGGTTCAATTGTGATTCCATATTTGCAAGTGTAGCCGATCATGGAGCAGCCGCCACGCTGACTCGCACCCTTGGGGAAAACTATGGCGCGAACAGCTGCTTGCCTGAACCGGCGATTTTGTTCAGGGAGTTAGCGTAATTGTCAGGGATGCCGGCGAGTGAATCTAAAGCTTCAACCAGCTGGATCAGGCTTCGACCTCGTCATGGATGGCAAGGTTTTCGTACGGCACAGGGCCGAAAATCCTGCATTCTTGATCGCCCAGGGTGATGCCAGTGTCAGGATGTATCGGGGCAATTTCGACATCACAGATGATCCGCATAATCGCGCCGCTTTATGCGCATGGCGACATGAAGGCGACGAAATTGTCTTTATCGATACCGGGAAGATTGTCGCCAGATTGACGATCTCGGCGAATTCTTTTGTCCTAAGCACGACCGAACCGGAATTTGACCGCATTTATGTGCGTTTTCATGCTGAAGCGAAAGAAGCTGTATGGGGCGGGGGTGAGCAACTGAGTTACCTCATGCTCAATGGCCGCCGCTTTCCCATGTGGACCAGCGAACCGGGTGTGGGCCGGGACAAATCGACCCGCCTGACGCAGAT
>JAHDBR010000082.1 GCA_020630295.1 Sphingomonadaceae bacterium | reverse complement strand
CGCCATGGTTCGTCGGCCTTTTTGTAAATGATGTGGCGCAAATCGTTCAACCGGCCCGGCTGCGGCGGTTTGCCATCAGCCAGCCATGCCTCGCGGCTCTGCCCGCCCTTCCACGCACGGGTGGTGAAGCCGAGGATTTCCACCTTCACACCGCAGCGCTCCAGCGTGCGCGCCATGATATCCGCGCTGATTGCAGCAATCGAGATCGGCCGCCCTCGCATCGAACCGGAATTGTCGATCAACAAAGTCACAACCGTGTCTTTGAACTCCTGATCGCGCTCTATCTTGTAGCTCAGCGAATGACCGGGCTGGGTCACGACACGCGCCAGCCGTGCGGCGTCAAGCAGCCCTTCTTCCTGATCGAAATCCCATGCGCGATTCTGCTGCGCCATCAGGCGGCGCTGCAAACGGTTGGCGAGTTTGGTGACTATGCTTTGCAGTCCGGTCAGCTGGCTGTCGAGGTACGTCCGCAGCCGGTCGAGTTCTTCAGTATCGCACAGTTCGGGCGCTTCGATTTCTTCATCGAACTTGTCAGTGAAGTTCTTGTAATCGAAATCGCCGGGAATGTCCGTCCACGGGCGGTTCGGGCGTACGGGCATCATGCCCTCCTCGCCTTCATCGCCCATTTCGCCGTCGCTCATTTCCTCGTCGGAGGATTGCTCGCTTTCGGTTTCGCCGCTGTCTTCGCCCTCGGTCGCTTCGCCAGCCATTTCGGTTGTCTGCTGGTCGCTGCCATCGGACTCTTCGTCCTCATTGTCCTGCTGGTCTTCGTTCTCGCCCTCTTCGTCCTCGCCATCATCGTCGTCAGAGCCGCTATCGTCTTCGCTCTGAATGAGTTCGAGGTGGCGCAACATATCAATCGTAAGCGATTGGAACGCTTCCTGATCGTCTACTGACAGCGCCAGCGATTCAAAGCCGGTCCCGACTTTTTCCTCAATCCAGTCGCGCACCATATCGACTGCGGGCGCAGCCGCATCGGGTATCGGCTGTCCGGTCAGCTTTTCACGGATCAACAGGCTGAGCGCGCCCTGCACCGGAACTTCATCACGGTTTTGCGCGCGGGTAATCGGGTCAGCCCCCATCCGCAGCATCAGGGCCGCATCAAGGTTTTCCCGCATACCGCCGAAATTATTGCTGCCCAGCGCCTCATACCGGACCAGCTCGGCTGCATCATAACACGCCCGTGCCAAAGGTTCGGACGGCGCATTTCTGGCGTGGAGCCCCTCATTATGGTGCCGCAATTTCAGCGCGAAGCTATCGGCGAAACCGCGCGCTTCGGCGGCCTGTTCTGCGGGCAAGTTCCGTCCCGGCAACGGCACCCGGAAATTTGTACCGCTGGATGACGGCGCATCCGCGCTCCACGCTACTTCCACCTCTTCTTCCCGTGCCAAGGCACGGCTGGCGCTGGTAAGCGCCTGTTTGAACAGGTCGAGAGGCGTGTCTTCAGCCATACAGAATTACCGGGGCAGCCGGTCAGACAATGCTTTGTCCGGTCTTTTCCCAGTCCGCCATAAAGCCTTCAATGCCTTTGTCGGTCAGGATGTGTTTGAACAGCCCTTTGATTACAGCAGGCGGCGCAGTCATCACATCCGCGCCGATCAGCGCACTTTCCAACACATGTGTGGAATGGCGGACCGATGCGACCAGAATTTCCGTATCAAACAGATAATTGTCATAGATGGTGCGGATATCGCGGATCAAATCCATCCCGTTAGAGCCATTATCGTCATGGCGGCCTACGAATGGAGAGATGAAGGTCGCGCCCGCCTTTGCCGCCAGCAATGCCTGATTAGCAGAGAAGCACAGGGTCACATTGACCATAGTGCCGTCTTCGCTAAGCGCCTTACACGTTTGCAGACCGTCGATTGTCAGCGGAACCTTGATGCAGACATTATCCGCAATCTTGCGCAGAACCTCTGCCTCTTTCATCATCGTCGCATGGTCAAGCGCGACCACTTCCGCGCTCACCGGACCGTCAGTCAGGCCGCAAATTTCTTTGGTAACTTCCATGAAGTCACGGCCGGATTTGGCGATCAGGCTGGGGTTAGTTGTGACACCGTCAAGCAGGCCGGTGGCGGCCAGTTCTTTGATGTCATCAATTTCGGCAGTGTCAGCGAAGAATTTCATGTGCGTAAGCTCCGATTAGCGATTCCCGCAACGCTGTAAACAAAGCTGGGGGCATGGGCTAGTGGTGCGGGCTAAAGATTGCCCAGCCCAAACACGCCGATGATCAGCGGATCGTTGGTGCTTTGCGGATCGCGGCGGATCGCGGCTTCCTCTATGCCCATTTCGTTCCAGATCGCATCATTGATCTGGCCGGAAAAGCGGTTCGTTACACCGGCCACATCGACGCCGCTCAATTGCGATATTGCCCGGCCAATCACGGGGTCATTCGCCAGCCGGATGGCATCGCCCAGCTCCGGCACCATAGCTTCGACCAGACTATTGCCCATCTCTCCGCGCAGGAATGATGTGGCTGCAGTCGGCCCGCCCCGCACCAATTGCTCTGCTGCCTCGATGCCGACAATGCGAACCGCATCCGCCACCAGCGGCGCCGCACGTTCCGCACCGTCGACCGCCAGATCGGCAAAGGCACCTTCCAGTTGGGATTTGAACAGGGTGGAGGTCAGGATATTGCCCAGAATATTGCCGCGCGTGCCCAGCACATTTGCCAAACCGACCTGCGCAACCTGCTGGTCCCAAAAACCGCCATCAGTGGTCAGCCGCGCAAATGCACGTTCACTGGATAGTTGCAGCATCCGGCGAATGGCATCGGTAAAGCCAAAGCCGGGAAGCCCCGCGCAACCGGACAATGTCAGCAGCCCTGCCGCCGATGCGCCGCCGATAAATGCGCGTCTACCTAACGGGTTTCTCAACAAATCGGTCATTTCGTGCTCTCCTTACCTTGTCGCGCCATGCGTTTAAGCCCCATATGTGGCTGCATACATGAACCGCGTCCGTCTCATCATTTTTAACGCCGCTTTGGGGCCGCTCGACTATAAAGTGCCGCAAGGCATGACAGTCGAATACGGTTCTGTCGTGGTCGCGCCATTGGGACCGCGCCAGATTATCGGCATTGTTTGGGAGGAAGAACGCCTGCCAGCCGATTCTGTGCCCGATGCGAAATTGCGCCCCTTGTTGGAGGCACTTCCCATCCCGCCTTTGCGGCCGGAATTGCGCAGGCTGATTGAATGGACAGCCGATTATTACTGCGCCAATCTGGCCTCCGTCGCGCGGATGGTTCTGGCGTCGGGCGGCGCGATGCGCGGCCCGGCTACCATGACCGAATATCGCCTGAGCGGCGCAGAGCCGGAGCGGATGACACCGCAGCGGGCCGTCGCAATGGACGCTTTGCAAAATGAACAGGCGAGCATCCGCGAACTGGCCGAGCTTGCCAGCGTCAGCGAAGGTGTTCTGCGCGGGCTCGTGGGGCACGGCGTGCTGGAGCCTGTCCAGGTCGATATTGACCGCCCTTACCCCCGCGCGGATCCGGGTCACGACCAGCCGAAACTTTCAGCTGACCAGCAGGAAGTGGCCGATGTGATAGTCGAAGCTGTTGAAGCGCGCGAATTCGCTCCGTTTCTCCTCGACGGGGTGACGGGATCGGGAAAAACCGAAACCTATTTCGAACCCGTCGCAGCCGCTCTGCGCGGCGGCCGGCAAGTTCTGGTATTGCTACCCGAAATTGCGCTGACCGAGGCGTTTCTGAGGCGGTTTGAGGAGCGTTTCGGCGCGGTCCCGATTGTGTGGCATTCCAGCCTCAAATCCACCGAACGCCGCCGTGCGTGGCGCGCGATTGCCAGCGGAGAGGCACAAGTTGTTGTGGGCGCGAGATCGGCGCTGTTTCTCCCATATGCCAATCTGGGTTTGATAGTGGTCGACGAAGCGCATGAAATCAGCTTCAAACAGGATGAGGGTGTGCGCTATAATGCCCGCGATGTTGCCGTGATGCGCGCGCGTTTCGAGAAAATTCCGGTCGTGCTGGCCAGCGCAACACCCGCGCTTGAAAGTCTGCAAATGGCGGAGAGCGGCATCTACCGTAAACTTGATCTGCCTAGCCGGTTCGGCGGCGCGACATTGCCGACCATCTCGACCATTGATCTGACAGAGCACAAGCCGGAACGCGGCCGGTGGCTGGCCCCTGAACTGGTCGAGGCGCTGAAAGACCGGCTGGAGAAGGGCGAGCAATCTCTGCTGTTTCTGAACCGGCGCGGCTATGCCCCGCTGACCTTGTGCCGCAATTGCGGGTTCCGGTTCGAATGCCCCAATTGCAGCGCATGGCTGGTGGAACACCGTTTTAGCAGACGGCTGGCCTGCCACCATTGCGGACACGAGACAGAACCACCCGCCACGTGCCCCGATTGCGGCGAACCGGATTGCCTTGTCGCATGCGGCCCCGGTGTCGAACGGATCGCAGACGAGGTTGCAGAAATACTGCCCGAAGCCCGCGTCGCCGTGGTCACATCAGACACGCTTAATTCACCAGAAAAAGCTGCCGATTTCGTGGCTCAGGCAGAAGCGCAGGCGATTGATGTCATTGTCGGCACGCAGCTTGTGACCAAGGGTTTTCACTTTCCCGAACTGACATTGGTCGGCGTGGTCGATGCCGATCTGGGTTTGGAAGGCGGCGATTTACGCGCCGCTGAAAGGACGTACCAGCAAGTCGCACAAGTTGCCGGACGCGCCGGCCGGGGAAGCAAACCGGGTGAGGTCTTTATCCAGACGCGTCATACAGACGCGCCGGTAATCGCCGCGCTGGCCGCAGGTGACCGGGACGCATTCTACGAAGCTGAAACCGAGGCACGGCGCGGCGCAGGTGCCCCGCCCTTTGGCCGCTGGGCGGCCATCATTGTTTCCAGCGAAGATGAGAATGAAGCCAAAGAGGCCGCCCGTGCCATCGGCGGAACACAGCCGCGCATCAACGATGTAATGATCCTCGGCCCGGCACCTGCGCCGCTGTCTCTGCTACGCGGCCGTTACAGGTACCGCCTGCTCATCAACGCCCGCCGCAGCGCTCAAGTCCAAGACATCATCCGCGACTGGCTCGGCCAACTCAACTTCCCGCGCGGGGTGCGAGTGAGTGTCGATATCGATCCCTATAGTTTTGTGTGAGT
>JAHDBR010000020.1 GCA_020630295.1 Sphingomonadaceae bacterium | reverse complement strand
AATCGGGCGTTACCGCGCATTGACAGAGATGTTTGATGTCGAGATTACGCTGCGCCCGGTATATCCGCTGGCAATCCGGCAGCCCGATTTTTTCGAGCGCAACCACCCTAACTGGCTTGGCTATACCATGCGCGATATGATCCGTGTGGCTCAGTTTCATGGCATTCCGTTTGCCGCGCCAAACCCTGATCCGATTGTGCAGGATATGATGACGCGCAAAATTGCGGATGAGCAGCCGCATATTTACCGGCTGACCCGGTTGGGACAGGCAGCGGCGCGTGAGGGCAAGGGACTTGTCTTCGCTGACGAGGCCAGCCGTCTGATCTGGGGCGGAACAGCGGGCTGGAATGAGGGCGGGCACTTGGAAAAAGCTGCCGGTAAGGCGGGGCTTGACTGGGCCGCATTGGAAGCCGCTGCACACGCCGAGGCGGAAGCCCTCGACGCAGAAATTGCGGCGAACCAAGAGGCGCTCGAAGCATCAGGTCATTGGGGCGTGCCGACACTAGTGTTCGACGATGAACCATTCTTCGGACAGGACCGCATCGAGATGGTTCTGTGGCGGATGAACGAAAAGGGACTGGCGGAGAAGTGAGCGAGCTATTGGCGGGCGGATGCCAGTGCGGCGCTGTCCGCTATGAGGCGGCTGGTTCGGGCAGCGCCTATTGCTGCCATTGCCGCGAATGCCAGAAACAATCGGCCAGCGCGTTTGGCGTGTCAGTACCGGTAGAGGCAGCGGACTTTGCCGTGTCGGGCCCGCTCGGAAAGTGGACAAGGGCGACGGATAGCGGATCAAGCACAGACTGTTTTTTCTGCACGAAATGCGGCACCAGGGTTTACCACTCAGGCCATAGCAGGCCTGAAATGGTCACTGTCAAAGGCGGCACTTTTGACGATCCGTCAGGTCTCACCATTCGCGCGCATATCTGGGTAAAACGCAAAGTGGCTTGGCTTTCCTTGCCCGGTGATTTGCCGCAATGGGATACACAGCCGCAAACGGCTGAAGAGTGGCAAAGTTTGCGAGACGGAAAAACTAATGATGTCTGATAAAATCACTTCCTTCGACGGCACACAACTGGCCGTGCACCGCATGGTGCCGGCAGCGGGTGAGGGACGGCCCGTTATCCTGCTGCACGGGCTGTTTTCAAACGCACAGATGAACTGGGTCAAATTTGGCCATGCGCAGAAACTGGTTGATGCCGGTTTCGAGGTCATCATGCCAGATCTGCGGGCGCACGGGCAAAGCGAGGCACCTCATGATCCCGCTGCATATCCTGAGGATGTTCTGGGCCGCGATGTTGCCTCTGTGGTCGAGGCATTGGAGCTGACCGATTTTGACCTTGTCGGCTTCTCGCTGGGTGCGCGGACATCGGTGCGGGCAGTGCTGGGCGGGGTCAGCCCGCGCAGGCTGGTTCTTTCGGGAATGGGGCTGGAAGGGCTGGCTGGATGGAACAACCGGTCTGCGTTCTTTATTGATGCGATTGACCGGTTTGACGAGATCAAACGCGGTGATCCTGCATTTATGTCGGTCAGCTTTATGAAGACGATGAAAGTTGATTTGATCGCAGGCCGGCTATTGCTGCAATCTGTCGCCGATACAGCGGAAAGTGACTTGGCGCGACTGACTATGCCAACCTTGGTTCTGTGCGGAGATAAGGATCAGGATAACGGCTCCGCTCCGCGGCTGGCAGAAATTCTGCCGGATGCGCGATATGTTGAGATACCCGGCACCCATATGGGCAGCGTGACCGAGGGTGCTTTGGGTGATGCTCTGGCCGAATTCCTGAGCGGTCCGGTATGAATTACGGGCGGCTTTTTGCGATCTTCTGGCCTACCGGGCTGCTGTTCTTTGTGCTGGCGATAATGCTCAGCCTGCCTTTGACGATTACCGCAGTGCCGGGCGGGATACTGGATCATCAGGCCGCAGGCACGGCGGCGGAAGTCGACCGGATTCATCGTGCCTGGCATGAAGCGGGCGTTTACCGGATGGCGGGTATGGCTATGGTGGCTGACTTGGTTTTCATTGGAATATACGCGCTCGGTTGCTTCTTCGGCGGCTGCGCCATTCTGTACCGCGCCAAGGGAATGCTGCGCCCAATCGGCATTATGGTGTGCCTTTCGGCGATCATATTCTGCGTGACCGATTACGGCGAAACAATTGCGCAATATCTGCAATATTCTCGCGGAGCGGGTGAATTGAAACTGGCGGCATTTGCAGCGGATATGCAGCCGATCAAAATGGTCAGCTTTTTGGCGGCGACCATCGGCGTGATTGCAGGCCTTCTATTGACGCGGTTTACACAGGCGCGGACCTGAACCGCGCCGCCAAAAACGCTGCAAAGACCGCTTGATTACAGGCGGCTGGCGGTTCAGACTATCGCAATCAAAAACGGGCCAATCCGCGAAGACCCGAACAGAGGATCGTGTTATGAAATTTACCGCAGTTGCATTGAAAACCGCAGCATCAGCCATCGCCATGACTTTGGCCGCACCGGCGCTGGCCGATCACCACGCAGACAAAGCACCGATGGAAGCAGAAGCTGCATTCCCGATGACGCCGCAAGGTGCCGCAGACTGGCTGGCTATGGTAGAGCGCGATCTGTTCGATTTCTCGGTCGAGGCAGGCCGGGTCTATTGGATCAACGCCACCTATATCACGCAGGATACCGATGCGATGGCGGCCAAAGTGGGCGCAGAAGGCACGGAGAAGTCGGTCGACTACGCTTTGGAAGCGGCGAAATATGCGACCATCCCCGGGCTTGATCCGGTGGTGGCACGCAAACTGGATATTCTGCGGAACGGCATCGTCTTACCCGCGCCGACAACTGACGGTGCGGCGACAGAGCTGAACACGATCGCAACCAGCCTGAACAGCCAGTACGGTAAGGGCACCGGCGTGTTGAACGGCGCTGAGATTAACGGCTCTGACATCGAAGCGGAAATGGGCAATATTGAACGCAGCCCCGCAGAACTTTCAGAAATGTGGTCCAGTTGGCACACTAATGTCGGCGCACCGATGAAAGATGATTATGCGCGCATGGTGGAAATCGCCAATGAAGGCGCAAAAGAGCTGGGCTTCACCGATGTCGGTGCAATGTGGCGTTCGGGATATGATATGCCGCCAGAGGAATTTTCAGCCGATCTGGAGCGTATGTGGCAGGAGGTGAAGCCGCTTTATATGTCGCTCCATACCTATGTTCGCGGCAAATTGAATGAACATCACGGCGATGACGTTCAGCCTGCAACCGGCCCGATCCGGGCGGATCTGCTCGGGAATATGTGGGCGCAGGAATGGGGCAATGTCTATCCGCTCGTTGCGCCGGAGGGTGCCGGAGATGTCGGCTACGATCTGACTGATCTAATTGAAAAGAAGGGCCTGTCCGAAGTCGATATGGTCAAGGTGGGTGAGCAGTTTTTCAGCTCGCTCGGCTTCGAGGCACTGCCCGAAACCTTCTACCAACGCAGCCAGTTCACCAAACCGCGTGACCGCGATGTGGTGTGTCATGCCAGCGCGTGGGATATCGACAATAAGGACGATATCCGCATCAAAATGTGCATCAAAAAGAACGCTGATGACTTCATTACGATCCACCACGAACTGGGCCATAATTATTACCAGCGCGCCTATAACGAGCAGGACTATCTGCATCTGAACGGCGCCAATGACGGGTTCCACGAGGCCATCGGCGATATGATTGCTCTGTCGATTACCCCGGAATATCTGGTCCAGATCGATATGCTGGACCGATCGGATGTGCCCGGTGCGGATAAGGATATTGGCTTGCTGCTGCGTCAGGCGATGGACAAGATTGCGTTTCTGCCGTTTGGTCTGCTGGTTGATAAGTGGCGCTGGGGCGTGTTCGACGGTTCGATCACGCCGGATCAATATAATTCGGCGTGGCACGGCCTGAAGGAAGAGTATCAAGGCATTACTCCGCCAACGGACCGCCCGGCAGACGCGTTTGATCCGGGCGCGAAATACCACATCCCAGGCAACACGCCTTACACACGGTATTTCCTCGCGCGGGTGCTTCAATTCCAGTTCTACAAGGCTGCTTGTGATCAGGCGGGCTGGGAAGGGCCACTGCACCGGTGCTCTTTCTACGGCAATGAGCAGGTTGGCGAAAATCTGGATGCGATGCTGAAAATGGGCGCGTCCAAGCCTTGGCCCGATGCGTTGGAAGCCTTCACCGGCGAACGCCAGATGAGCGGTAAAGCGCTGGTCGAATATTTCGCGCCGCTGAAGAAATGGCTCGACGAACAGAATAAGGGCCAGCCGCAAGGATGGTAAAGCAACGCTCACTCGCCGCTGCCACAGTATTGCTGATGGCGGCGGCCTGTGCGCCTGCGGAACAGGACAAAAAGGACTGGACCGTCTACCCGCCGCTGGGCGAGGTTGACGAGAACTGGCGGCCTGAAACGACAGGCGTCCTGCTGGTCGCCAACAAGTTCGGCAATACTCTGTCAGCGGTTGATCTTAGCACCGGCAAGGAAGCATTGCGGGTAAAAAGCTGCACCAATCCGCACGAATTGGCGACATCGCCCAATGATGATCACGTTGCGCTGGCTTGCTATGGCGGGCAGACAATCGACATTTTCCGCACGTCTGATCTTGCCAAGGTGAAGAGTATCGATCTGGGCGAAAATGCGCGCCCGCACGGCATTGTCTGGCACAAAAACGGCGATCTTTACGCCACTGCGGAAGGGCGCAAATCGGTTTTCTGGATACGCAATCCGCTTGCTGAAGCGACTGAAACCTTTGAATATGGGACGGGGCAGGACGGCAGCCATATGCTCGCAATCGCGCCAAGCGGGAACCATGCCTGGACCACCGATCTAGGCTCCAAAACGGTGACCCGCGTGGACTTGAAAACGCGCCGAGCGCCGCAGTCGGTGGAAGTGGGTATCGAACCTGAGGGCATCTCCCTGTCGCCTGACGGAAAGGCGCTGTGGGTGTCTGCCCGCGGTTCCAACAAGGCTTTCGAACTTGATCCCGCGACGCTGGAAATCCGCAAAGAAGTTGACACTGGCCGCTTTCCGCTGCGGCTTGTCATCAATCCGGCAGGCGTGGTGGCCGCGACTTCCAATCTGGCTGACGGCTCACTCTCAATCATCAATCTGGACAGCGGCAAGGTGGTGCGAACCATTGCCGTATCCAGCGCAGAAGAGGCCGAGCAGCGGCAGCAAGTCACGATATTATGGTCGCCAGATGGACAGCTGATCTATGTCGCGGAGACGGGCAGCGACACGGTGGCAGAAGTGGATGCCACATCCGGCAAAGTCTATCGCCGCCTTAAAGTCGGCGATGGCGGCGACGGTCTGGCTATTTTCGGAGGCGATAACGGAATGATGGTCCCGTCAGGAGGCGGCGTTCAGTGAGCCTGAGAAGCTTTTGGGTTTCCGTAGCCGCGTTGATTTGGGTTCAATCAGCTTACGCCCATGAATTGGGGGCGGAGCAGCCGGTCCTGATCCAGCTTGAATATGAGAATTCGAGCGAAGGGGATGGCGCGACCTCAAGTCAGTCCAGCGGCCGGCAAGCTCTGGTCGAGACTGTCATTGAGAGACGGCCTGACGCAAAGATTATCGAATATTCGGTACCGGAAGGGGGCAAAACCAATTTCTGGTACTTCCCCGTGCGCATTCTCGAGCAAAACGATGGCACTGTCAGTCTGCATAATCGCTCCGATCTTGAAGAGCGGATTCAAGAGTGGCTGGATAGATACGGAATTCCGAGGGAATTATGCGGCAAATGGACACATGGGGGCGGCTTCCCATTCAAATATGATTGCGACCCGGAATCGGCACTGGAGCAGATCGCATCGCATCGGTTGGGCGGACCGGAGATAAAGGAAGGCGCGCAGTTCACGCATCCACAAGGGACTGGCGAAGCCGTACTTGAATATGCGGATATGACGGAGAAACAGCTGATCGCGGAGTTTGCTGTCGATCAAGTGGCTGCGCGCAAAAGCGATGCCGAACAAAGGCTGATCCTAGCACAGATGATGGGCGACACGCTAACAGAAGCCCAAGCGGCCGTTGCAGCGGAACAGATCGGTTATCACGGCAGTATAACGGTGCTGTTCGATCTAGATGCATCAGGCAAAGTGTGGAGACGCACGGATACGACCCGAGTGGTGGTCAGTAGCCCGGAAACAGGCTCTGAAGTGCGAAAAGCAAAAGTAACTGTCACTCGAACGCAGCCCGGGCACACTTCTTAGAGAATCGGAACGATATTCACTGCGGCGCATTATCTGAACACTGGACGCACAATTCTGAGCGTTTTCAGTGCCTAAGGGGAGAGTAAATATGCGCGGAATTATCGGATTAGTCGTCACCGTAGTGATCATTGTAATCGTATTGCGGGTCTTGGGCGTACTCTAAGCCTTACCAATGCAATTTACGGGCACCATAGACAGGCGCATATCGCACTGCCTTTGGTGCCCTTTTTATTGAGATCACCTAAATGGCGGTTCGTTGAATGCACGCAATTTGCGCGAGTGCAAGCGGTCGCCTTCCTCGTGCATCAATTTGCAGGCCTTCACCCCGATTTGCAGGTGGGCCGCGATGGCTTCTTCGTAGAACTTGTTCGCTTGACCCGGCATTTTGATTTCGCCGTGCAGAGGCTTGTCGCTGACACATAGAAGCGTGCCATACGGAACACGGAACCGGTATCCCTGCGCCGCGATAGTGGCGCTTTCCATATCAATCCCGACAGCCCGGCTGAGGCTTAGGCGCTTCGCGCTGGTGGTGTAGCGCAGCTCCCAATTCCGGTCATCGGTGGTCACGATTGTGCCGGTGCGCATGCGCTTCTTGAGGTCCGCTCCCTGTTCGCCAGATACTTCCTCTGCCGCTCCTGCAAGCGCTTGCTGAACTTCGGCAATGGCGGGCAGGGGAATTTCGGGTGGCAAAACCGGGTCAAGCACGTGATCATCGCGCAGATAAGCGTGCGCCAAAACATAGTCGCCGATTTTCTGCGTCGGGCGCAATCCGCCGCAGTGGCCGATCATCAGCCATGCTTCTGGGCGCAAAACAGCAAGGTGGTCGCAAATGGTCTTCGCATTGGACGGGCCGACGCCGATATTCACGAGCGTAATGCCGCAGCCTCCTTCGTTGACGAGATGGTAGGCAGGCATCTGGTGCTTGCGCCATGCGGTGTCAGACAATTGCTGGCTCGCATTGTCCGTCTTACTATCCAGATAGAGCCCCCCAGCGCCCGCCAGGGCGGTGTAGCCGTTCGTGCCGAGTTGCGCGCCAGCCCAATCGACGAACTCATCGACATAGCGGTGATAGTTGGTGAACAAGACATAGCGCTGGAAATGCTGCGTATCTGTGCCTGTATAATGCGCAAGGCGGGCCAAAGAGAAATCGGTCCGCAATCCGTCAAACAGCGACAATGGGATGCTGTCACCGCTATCGTCAATCTCGATACCGTCTGCCAGCTCATCGCCGATATCGGCCAGTTCGGTGGACGGGAAATGGCGGGCAATATCCTGCGGGCTAATTCCTGCCAGCTCAGCCGCGGTTTCTCCATCCAGCACATAGGGGAAGGGGATCTCCTGCTGTGACGGGCGCGCTTCCAGTTCTATCTCGTAATCGCTGCCTATCAGTTCCAACTGGTCGCGCAGGTAGGATGCAAACATCGCTGGACGGGTAACCGTGGTTGCATAAGTGCCCGGCTCATTCAGCCGGCCAAAGGCGCGGCTGCGATCTGCGGGTTGATCCCCGCCCATGAAACGCATCACCAGTTCCGGATATGTATAGCTGCCATCCGTGCGGCGGACGGGCGCCGGCAGCGTGCCATCGCGGCCAAAAGCGATCACATCGGCGCGCAATCGCTCGACAGATGCGGTATACAGGCGGTCCAGTTCGGTGAGGATAGTTTCAATGGTTTTCATCTTGGACAGATAGCTCTTTCTCTTTTGTTTTTCAAAGCAGCCGATTTTTACGCGGCTATTACAAAAAAGGCGCGGGTCCCGAGGGAGCCGCGCCTTGATTGTTCCAAGCGGAAAAGATCAGTCTTCGCTGGTCTCTTCAGCCGGTGTTTCTTCTGCGTCGTCACCAGCAGGTGCTTCAGCGTCATCGTCAAGCATATCGGCCGGGATTTCGCCTGGCTCAAGGCTCGGATCACGGTTGCCGGAGTTGGCGGCAGCCGCTTCTTCGATTTCCTTTTGCTCGTCTTCGAACATCTGTGCGAGAACGTCGACACCTTGGCTTTGCAGTTCGGCTTCGTCGTCAGAGCGGGCCACGTTGGCTTTCACTGTGACTTCGACTTCCGGGTGCAGACGGACCATTACATCGAACATACCGATGGTTTTGATCGGTGCGCCAAGAATGATCTGCTTCTTGTCCACTTCGTGACCCTTTTCGGCCAGACCGTTGTGGATGTCACGAACAGTGACCGAGCCGTAAAGCTGGCCTGAGTTCGAGGAAGCGCGGATCAGCACGACTTCGGTGCCATCCACGTCTTTGCCGGATTTCTCGGCATCAACACGCTTCTCGGCGTTTTCTTTCTCAAGACGCTCACGGTTGGCTTCGAAAACCTTTTTGTTGGCTTCGTTGGCGCGGAGAGCTTTCTTGTTCGGCAGCAGGAAGTTACGTGCATAACCGTCTTTCACGGTTACAACGTCACCAATTGTGCCGAGCTTCTCGATACGTTCGAGGAGAATGATATCCATGTCTCTTCCCCTTACTTAACGATGTATGGCAGCAGGCCGATGTGGCGTGCGCGCTTGATCGCCTTGGCCAGCTCGCGCTGCTTCTTGGCGGATACGGCGGTGATGCGGCTAGGGACGATTTTGCCACGCTCGGACATGAAGCCCTGCAGCAGACGAACGTCTTTATAGTCGATCTTCGGTGCGCCTTTACCCGAGAACGGGCAAGACTTGCGGCGGCGGAAAAACGGACGTGCCATTAGTTACGCTCCTCACGGTCTGAACGGCGCTTTTTATCGCGATCGTTTTTGCGCATCATTACTGACGGGCCTTCTTCGTGCTCTTCAACCTTGATGGTCATGTAACGAATGACGTCTTCGTTGATGCGGGTCTGGCGTTCGAGTTCTGCAACAACGCTGCCTGGGCCGTCGATGTTGATGAGCACGAAATGCGCCTTGCGGTTACGGTCAATCTTGTAGGCAAGATTTTTCAGGCCCCAAGTTTCGGTCTTGGTGACTTTGCCGTCATTCGCTTCGATAATCTCTGTGGCCGATGCGGCCAGCGCGTCTACCTGAGCCTGGCTCAGATCCTGACGTGCGAGAAAGATATGCTCGTATAGAGCCATCTTACGCTTCCTTCATAATGTAATGTCGATCGCTGGCTGATCCGCGGGATTGCGGGGCCCCTCCGACTTTCTTCAAGCCGTCACTTTAAGCAACGGATGCGCGCACATAACGGGACTGAGGTGAAAAGCAAGCGTAAAGCGA
The DNA here is from genome assembly GCA_020630295.1 of Sphingomonadaceae bacterium. GTDB lineage: Bacteria > Pseudomonadota > Alphaproteobacteria > Sphingomonadales > Sphingomonadaceae > Pontixanthobacter. The sequence continues at coordinate 30,326 of JAHDBR010000020.1, read as the reverse complement.
GAGAATTGGCGCTCTAGATGCTAAGGTAGTCGAATGTTCCATATTGCAGCTACCGATCGGATAATCCGCACAAAAAATTCGAAAATAGTTAATAAAATCAATCAGAATGTCTGAATTTTCCAATACGTAAAATGACGTAACGTGTAACCCGGCAGCGCTCATTGAGATCGCACATAGGGGAACACAAGAAATGTCTTACAGGATCATCGCATTCGGTAGTGATGGTGTGGGTGCATTTGCATCTGCACTTATGCTGCACCGGCTCGATCCAAAAGGCAATTTAGTGAAAAGCGCTGACTTGTTTTCGGGCAGCGCGTTCGGCGCCATAACTGCGCTGGCCTTGGCGAACGGCATCCGCATCGATGAAATTCTAGGCTCCTTTCGCACTAAGATGGCCGGTTTCTTTGCAAGCGAAAACGGCGGTGACTGCCTCTATTCGTCGGCTGGATTGCAGGCTGAAATGGGGCGGCTATTCGGTGTGGCGCGCCTTGCAGAGATGCCTCGTTCTGCTGCGCAGGTTATGATTGCAGCAGAGCGGCAAGCTGCGGGTACAGAGTCGCAATGGGATACGATTACGCTTGGGAGCGGGCGGTCCGATAATTTCACGTCCATGCTCCTGAGCGATGCAGCCATGTCTGCTTGCAGCGCAGCGGTATATTTCAGACCGCACGAGCTTGAGCCTGTGGACGACCCAAAACGGGGAAGGTTTCGCGCTGCGTCCTTGACCGCCGAAGAAGTTGGCGTCGCTGCCATCGAATACGCCGCCGAGCATTTTGGTGTCGAAAGTCGAGATTGCAGCGTTCTGGCAATCGGAACGGCGGTCAAGCCTCAAGATGCTTCGGCATCGACGGCTTCATTGGCGAAAGAAGGATTGCGCGGGCGGGTGCAGCGCAGCTGGCGCAGAATGTGGCCGTTTTCACGGTTCGGCGGCAGTGTCCAGGCGGCACCACATATGATGCCGTTGCCCGGAATGCGGAAAGCCGCGCAGCTTGCCCGCAGCTTCACCTCTGTCAAAGTGCCGCTTGAATACGGTTATGCGTTCGACGAATGCGGATCAATTGCAGCGCTGGAGCATGCGGTGGAGCAATATTTGCTATCGCCTGAAAGCAGCGCAGCCGGGGCGGCTTTGGACAAATATTGGGACACATCGACTGATACGGAACTGCGCACGCAGTCACAACGTTGGATGGCGCTGCGGGCCTAAGATCAGTCCTGCACGGTTCATCCACAGGCGGAGCTATGTGTCTCGCCATATACGTGATTGATCTCTAATGCTTCTGCGTCAGTAGCAGAATCGGAGATTTCAGTGCCTGGTGGATTGGTTGCCCTTTTAGACGATGTATCAATTATCGCGCGCACAGCAGCGGCATCTCTCGATGATATAGGCGTTGCAGCCAGCAGGGCAGGCACCAAAGCAGCCGGTGTGGTCATTGATGATGCCGCGGTTACGCCTTCTTACGTGACCGGCTTGAGCCCGGCGCGGGAATTGCCGATAATTTGGCAGATCACCAAAGGCAGCTTGAAGAACAAGTTACTGATCCTGTTACCGGGCGCATTGTTACTCAGCGAATTCCTGCCATCTGCGATAATCTTCATCTTAATGGCGGGCGGTCTCTATCTGTCCTATGAAGGCGCCGAAAAGGTCATCGAGAAACTGGGCGGGGAAAAGCACGGCGAAACGCTGGAAGATCCGATTGATGACCCTGTTGAGTTTGAGAAGAAACGTATTGCTGGGGCGGTGCGCACGGACTTGATATTGTCGGCGGAAATTATGGCCATCACGCTTAACGAAGTGGCGGCAGAAACCTTGCTAACTCGCGGGGCGGTACTGGCGCTTGTCGGTCTGGTCATCACGGTCGTGGTTTACGGCGCTGTCGCGCTGATCGTGAAGATGGACGATGTCGGTTTGCACCTGTCGCAAAAGCCGTCAGAGATTGCCCAATCGGTGGGTAAATTGCTGTTGAGGGGGATGCCCTGGCTGCTCAAAGCTCTGTCCGTCATCGGAACCATTGCGATGTTGTGGGTCGGCGGCGGGATTCTGATCCACGGCTTGCACGAATTGGGTTTGCACAATCTGTCCGATTTCAGCCATGGTTTGCAGCATGGTGTCGAAGAACTCACCGGCGGGCTGGGCGGCTTTCTTGGTTGGCTAACCTATGCGACCATATCTGCCATTGTCGGTCTCATTGCAGGTGCGGTTCTGGTTTTTGTTTTGCATAAAGTGCTAAAAATCGGCCACGGTAAAGAAGCGCATTAATGGCCGCAGCTGGCCAGCCGATACTATACACCTGCGCCGGGTCACGCGGGCTTCGGGCCAGCTGGGCCGCGGCGGAAGCAGGTGTTGATATTGATCTGCGAGTGTTGCCGTTTCCGCCGCGTTTTCGTGCCCCCGAATATCTTGAGGAAAACCCGCTGGGTACGGTGCCGATGCTGGCCCATGGTGACAGCCGGATGACGGAAAGCTGCGCCATTGCACATTACCTCGCCATCATTGGCGGGGCAGACCATCTGGTGGTCGAACCTGGTCAGCAGGACTATGCTGAATATCTGGATTTCACATACCATGCAGATGCCACAATCACTTTTCCGCAAACGGTGTATCTACGGTTCGCAAAGTTCGAAGCTGACAAGGGCTGGCAAGATGCAGGTCATGCCTATGCCAAATGGTTTGGTAAGCGGTTACTCAAGGCAGAGCAACGACTTGCGGAGCGCGAATATCTGTGCGCAGACAGGTTCACAGTAGCGGATATATGTGTGGGATATGCGCTATATCTCGCCAACCGGATCGGTTTGGAAGAATATATACCGGCAAGACTGGCCGAATATCTTTCCGCCCTAAGCGACCGCGATGGCTTCCGGTCGGCAATTGAATCCGAACGGGCCGCCAGCGAAGCTGCAGGGCACAGCCGCGCGGTTTAGATTACAGGCGGTCCAGCAGGTCTGTCGCAAATTTTGTCAGCGTATCGTCGCGCGCGCCCATAATTACGATTCTGTCACCGGGCTTTGCAATGGATGCAATCAGTTTACCGCAATCTTCACGGCTGGCGACATGGTCTGCCAAACCGCCAGCGTCCTTGATCATTTCGATTATCCGCTCGCTACCTTGGCTGCGGTCCACAGTGCCGCCGTAGTAAACCGGATCGCACATGATGGTGACATCATCGGGGCCTAGTTCATCGGCAAAGGTTTCTGCCAGCTCATGCCCCATCTGGCGCAGCGGGCCGTAGCCATGCGGTTGGAAAAACGCGATTACGCGGCCCGGATGGGTTTTCAATGTTCGCAAAGTCGCGGCGCATTTTTCCGGATTGTGACCAAAGTCGTCAATCACCGTAATGCCGCTTTCGCTGGTTCCGATAATGTTAAAGCGCCGGGCCAACCCGGCGAAACCAGCCAATGCCGCGACAGCCTTCGCGACAGGTACATCCGCAGCAACCGCACCGGCAATGGCCGCAAGCGCATTGGACAGATTGTGCCGGCCCGGCAGGTTCAGGATCAATGGATGCTCACTGCCATCATGCCGGTCGATGATTGTTGCGGCCTGACGCACAGGACCATCGGCAATGCTACCCGGAACAACGCCAATCTGCGCCTTTTCCTGATCAATGCCAAAGGTCAGCGCCTTTTGCGCACGCGGGAGCAAGGCAAGCGCCTCTTCATTATCCGCATTGATGACCGCAACACCGCTGCGGGCCAGAAAATCACCGAACAGCTCGCGCAACTCCTCCATGCTTTTGTGATCGAGACTGACATTCAGCAATACGCCTACCGCTGGCCGGTACAGCGCAATCGAACCGTCGCTTTCATCAACTTCGCTAACAAACGGACCCGCGCCGCCGACTATCGCGCTAGCAAAGGGGCGTTCAGCGCTTACGAAGTTTTTCATCACCGCGCCGTTCATAATGGTCGGATCGCTGCCCGCAGCGTGAAGAATCCAGCCGAGCATTCCCGTAACAGTCGATTTACCGCTAGTGCCGCCAATCGCGACGCCTGCTCCGCTTGTGTTAAACAAAATGGAAAGCAATTCAGCACGGGTCATGCGCAGGCAACCAAGCTCCGATGCGCGCACCACTTCGGGCACTGTATCTTCCACCGCGGCTGATGCGACCAGTATCTGGTCAGCGCTTTCGATGCCGCTGCCATCTTGCGGGTGAAGGGCAAAGCCCTGATTTTCCAGCGCGGCAAATTTCTCGGGCGTGCGGCCTTGATCGTTGCTGCGGTCCGATCCGGCGACAGTTGCGCCGCGGCCTTTCAGTATTTGCGCCAGGGGCAGCATACCGGACCCGCCGATGCCGCAAAAGAAGAACGGGCGAGCCAGAAGCTCTTCGTAAGTGGGGAATTCGCTCATGCGGGGTGCGGTATGCAGTTGTGCGCGGCGTTGCAAGATGGCTAAGTGCTTCAATGGTGAAAGTTGCAATATGTGCCCCGGGCAAACGGATCGAGCGGGAGCGCGCCGATGCGGTGCTTGATATGGTGGCCGGCGATGCAGAGATCGATCTGAAATTTCATCCCCAATGCTTTGCGCGACACGGGCATTTTGCCGGTGATGATGCGCAGCGGCTGGCGGCGTTTCTGGAATGTGCCAATGATCCGGCTGTCGATGCTGTGTGGTTCGCAATGGGCGGTTACGGGGCAAACCGCATTGCCGCGGATGCCTTAGCGGGTTTGACGGAAGCGGCTCGCGAAAAGGCGTTTTTGGGATATTCCGACAATGGCTATCTGTTGGGCGCTCTGTACCGCGCGGCTATCGGACGGCCTGTTCACGCACCGCTTGTGGGCGATATCCGGCGTGACGGGGGCGACAAGGCGATAAAGCGCGTCACCGATTGGCTGAAAGGCGAAAAGGACGGGTTAGAGCCAACAATTGCAGGTCAACCGGTCGCAGCGTTCAACCTGACCACTCTGGCCATGCTGGTCGGCACTGAACTAATGCCTGATCTTTCGGACCATGTGGTGATGGTGGAAGAGGTGGCTGAGCATCTTTATGCTGTGGACCGCCTGTTTTTCCACGTCACGCAGCATCTGGCGCAGCAAAACATCGCAGGATTGCGATTGGGGCGTGTTTCCGATGTGCCGGAAAATGACCGGCCTTTCGGCTCCAGCCCGGTAGAAATTGCGCAGTATTGGTGTGCGAAAACGGGGATATCCTATCTCGGCCTTGCGGATATAGGGCACGACGAAGCCAACAAAATCGTGCCCTTCGGACTTGCGGGAAGCCGCTCACCCGCATAATCGCGCAGCTTAGCAGCGGGCGCGCCAACAGCGCGCCGCCATAGGAGTTTAGAATGCGAGCGTTCGTTTTTCCCGGTCAGGGAAGTCAAAAAGTCGGCATGGGTGCAGACCTGGCAGCGGCCAGCGCTACGGCGCGGCAGGTTTTCGAAGAAGTCGATGAAGCGCTATCGCAAAATCTGTCAACGATGATGAGCGACGGACCGGAAGAGGAACTGACCCTCACCGAAAATGCCCAGCCTGCCATCATGGCGAACGCTATCGCGACCCTACGCGTGCTGGAAAATGATTTTGGCGTGTCGCTAACAGATAATGCATCTTGCGTGGCAGGGCACTCGCTGGGCGAATATACCGCATTATGCGCCGCCGGATCGTTTACTCTCGCTGATACGGCCCGGCTTTTGAAACTGCGTGGGCAGGCCATGCAGGCGGCGGTTCCCGTGGGCGTAGGGGCGATGTGCGCGTTGCTCGGCGCTGATGTGGATAAGGCACTGGCCTTGGCCTCGGCAGCATCCGAGGGCGAAATATGCGAACTCGCGAATGATAATGACCCGACGCAAGTCGTGCTGTCCGGCCATGTCGGCGCAATTGAGCGCGCAGTAGCAATGGTCAAGGATCACGGCATCAAACGGGGCGTACCTTTGCCTGTATCCGCGCCGTTTCACTGCTCGTTGATGCAGCCCGCCGCCGATGCAATGGCAGAGGCGCTGGCCGAGACTACGCCCGAGCCGATGAGCGTGCCGCTCTACGCAAATGTCACCGCTGCGCTGGTCGATGATCCGGCTGAGGAGCAGAAATTGCTGGTCGAACAGGTCACGGGCCGCGTTCGTTGGCGCGAAAGCGTGCTAGCTATGCGGTCTGCAGGTGTGGAGCATTTCGCCGAGCTGGGCGGCAAGGTACTGGGTCCGATGATCGGCCGCATTGACCGCGAGGCGCGAGTCACCAGCGTCATAACAATGGAAGACATTGAAACTCTTGCGAAGGAACTGTCCTGATGTTTGATCTGACCGGCAAAACTGCCCTCGTTACTGGCGCCAGCGGCGGAATTGGATCTGCGATTGCCTATGCACTGGCGAAGCAGGGCGCGCGGCTGGCGCTGTCTGGCTCCAATGGTGACAAGCTGCGCATTTTTCGTGAGCAGTTGAATGACGAAATTGGCGGCGATCACGTGGAGATTACTTGTAACCTGTCCGACGCGGACGACGTGGAGAAACTTGTTCCCGCTACGGTCGACACACTCGGAAAGATGGACATTCTGGTCAATAATGCCGGTATTACCCGTGACAACCTCGCCATGCGGATGAAGGATGACGAGTGGGACCAAGTGATGAAGGTCAATCTTGAGGCGGCGTTCCGCCTGATGCGCGCATCTGCCCGTCCAATGATGAAAGCGCGCGGTGGCCGGATCATCACAATCACCAGCGTTGTTGGTACAACCGGCAATCCGGGCCAGATGAATTACGCAGCTGCCAAGGCAGGTCTGGTGGGAATGTCGAAAAGTCTGGGTCAGGAGCTGGCGAGCCGGGGCATTACCGTAAACTGCGTGGCACCCGGGTTCATCCGCACAGCGATGACCGATGAACTGCCCGATGCGCAGAAAGAAGCGCTAAACGCCAAGATTCCTATGGGCCGCATGGGCGAGGGCGACGATATCGGCGCGGCCGTGGCCTATCTGGCCTCGGACGAAGCCGCCTATATGACCGGTCAAACGCTGCACGTGAATGGCGGCATGGCCATGATGGGCTAACCAATTTGCGCTAAGGTGCAGAGATGCCGGTTTTATCCCCAAGGAATCGGCCTTTCACCCTCGATAACCTTGCCCCGTAGCGGCTCCCCGCTAAGGTTGGGGCAGACTTTACCGGCGCAGGCTGGCGATTCCGGCCAACCCGCGCGCAAGAGGGAAATGACACGCGATGAAGGCCACAATCGAACGCGCTACACTGCTGCGCTGTTTGTCTCACGTTCAATCAGTGGTTGAGCGGCGCAACACCATTCCGATCCTGTCCAATGTTCTGATCGAGGCTGATGAAGGCGGCTCGGTTAAAGTCATGGCGACCGATCTGGATTTGCAAGTGATCGAGAACATGGCTGCTGCATCTGTCGATACGGCTGGCGCGTTCACCGTGTCGGCGCATTTGCTGTTCGATATCGCCCGCAAATTGCCGGAAGGCAGCCAGGTCAGTCTGGAAACAGCGGACAACCGGATGGCTATCAAAGCCGGCCGTAGCCGCTTCTCCCTGCCCACGCTCCCGCGCGATGATTTCCCGACAATCGTTGAAGGCGATTTGCCAACCAGTTTCGAACTTCCGGCAAAGCTGCTGGCCGAATTGATCGACCGGACCCGCTTCGCCATTTCGACCGAGGAAACCCGCTATTACCTGAACGGAATTTTCCTGCACGTGGCCGATGATGACAAGCCGGTTTTGAAGGCTGCGGCGACGGATGGTCACCGCCTTGCGCGCTTCACCATCGATCAGCCAGAAGGTGCTGATGGAATGCCGGATGTAATCGTGCCGCGCAAAGCCGTGGCGGAATTGCGCAAGCTGCTGGAGGAAGCCCTGGACGGAAACGTGCAGATTGATTTGTCGGCCAGCAAGATCCGTTTCACACTCGGCGGGGAAGGCGGCGTTGTGCTGACTTCCAAACTGATTGACGGTACATTCCCCGATTACAGCCGCGTCATTCCCACCGGAAATGACAAACTGCTCAAAATCGACCCGCGCAGCTTCTTTGACGGCGTAGACCGCGTCGCGACCATCGCGACCGAGAAAACCCGCGCGGTTAAAATGGGTCTTGAGACCGATAAGGTTGTTTTGTCCGTGACAAGCCCTGACAATGGCACGGCCACGGAAGAAGTCGTTGCCGAATATGGTGCCGACGGGTTCGAAATTGGTTTTAACGCCAATTATCTGAAGGATATCCTGAGCCAGATCGATAGCGACGTTGTCGAATTGCACCTGGCAGATGCAGGCGCGCCGACATTGATCCGCAAGGATGACAAGTCGCCCGCGCTTTACGTCTTGATGCCGATGCGGGTTTAGGCTTCGTCCTGTGTCGGTCCTGATCCACGGACCGGTCATCTCTACATATGTGCGCGTAGTCCAGATCGTTTGTGAAGAAGCGGGGCTGGGGCATGAAGTTGTGCCCACGCCTGCCCATTCTCCCGCCAACCGGCATCCGTTCGGCAAAGTGCCGGTCGTCCATGTTGACGGGCATGAATTGTATGAGACTGTCTCGATCGCCCAATATATCGACAATGCGCATAATGACGCAAAATTGCAGCCCGCAGACCCGGTTGCGCGCGCAGCGATGGACCGGTGGATAGGTGTGGGAAATGCCTATCTGTTCCCGTTGTTCGAACACGGTCTCGTGATGCCGCATGTGATGCATAATTATGCGGGCCAGCCGCTCGACACCGCACGGATTGAAAAACATTTGCCCGACATCGCCAAAACGCTGTCATTCATTGATCTTGAAATGCAGAAAGACGGTGCCTGGACAGGCAGCGGCTTCACGCTGGCTGATGTGTTCCTCTATTGCATTTTGCGGGCGGTAGAGCTGACGCCTCAGGGCGCAGCGGGCATCGCGCAAATGCAGATATTGCCGAACTGGTTAGAGGATTGCCGCAATCGGCCCTCCATTGCCGCTTCGGCTTGGCCAGCGGAGTTTGCAGGGTAGCCACCTTGGCAAATTGCCTCTCGCAAGGCTGTGACGGACAGGCTAGGTTCCAATCTGAAACTATTCAGGAGAGACCCCATGACCCAAGCCGTCCACGTACACCGCGAAAAACTGGTCGAGGCAAACGTAGTCGATCTGAACGAGCAAGCACTGCCAGAAGGTGCAGTGCGCCTGAAGGTTGAGAGCTTCGCAGTTACTGCAAACAACATTACTTACGCTGTGGCGGGTGACCGGTTTGGGTATTGGAACTTTTTCCCGGCAGAAGGGGAGATGGGCGTTGTCCCAATGTGGGGTCACGCTGCCGTAGAAGAATCCGCACATGAGGACTTTAAGCAGGGTGAGCGTGTGTACGGCTATTTGCCCATGGCCACACATCTGACGGTAATGCCCGGAAAAGTCAGCGATCACGGCTTTATGGATATGGCTGCGCACCGCCAGCCGATGAGCCCGATTTATAACCAGTATTCGCGTATTGCAGCCGATCCTGAACATGACGCCGGTAAAGAGAATGAGCGGATGATTTTTGGCCCGCTGTTCAAAACAGGCTTCCTGATTGAAAGCTTCATGCGGCGTGAGAACTGGTTCGGTGCGCAAGCGGTGATCCTGACCAGCGCTTCATCGAAAACCGCAATGGGACTAGCTAGCGTCGCGAAAGACCGGTCGCCAACAGTCCGCCGTATCGGTCTGACTTCCAAGGGGAATGTCGCTTTTGTGGAGCAGACAGGACTGTATGATCAGGTCGTGGCCTATGACGATGTGGGCACGCTGGATGACGTGCCAATGGTGTCGGTCGACTTTGCCGGCAATGCCGGTCTGCTGCGGCAGATACACGGGCACTTCGGTGATAATCTGAAATATTCCACTCTTGTGGGCGCCACGCATATTGAAGCACGTGAAGGCGGGGCGGGTGATATGTCAGGGCCGGAACCGATCCTGTTTTTCGCCCCGGACCATGCGGTCGCTGCGGTCAAGGAATTGGGTCCTCAGGGGTTCGGTATGGAAGTCGCAAAAAGCTGGAAAAAATTCTTGGCCGATGTGGGTGATACGGTTGAAATGGACGTGCGCGAGGGCATCGATGCTGCTCGCGACGCCTATCTAACAATGCTGAGCGGCAAGGTTGACCCTGCGCAAGGCATAGTCATCCACCCATAAAAGCGAACCTATATATCGATGGCGATCTTGCCGAAATGCTTACCGCTTTCCTGATGGCGGAAAGCATCGGCAAGATCAGCTAGTGCGAAATGGTCGGATATTACGGGCTGGATGCCGTTTGCCTCGATACCGGCAATCATCTCCAACTGATGCTGGCGGCTGCCCACGGTCAGCCCTTGCACAGTCAGGTTTTTGGAGAATAGCAGCGCGGTTTGAACCGGTCCGGCAAATCCGGCGAGCACACCGATCAGGGCCACATGGCCGCCGACACGCGTGGCCATCATTGACTGGTCAAGCGTGCCTGATCCGCCGACTTCGATAACACAGTCGACCCCTCTGCCGCCGGTGATTTCGAGCGCCTTCGGCCCCCATGCCTCGACCTGTTTATAGTTGATCACATGGTCTGCACCCAGCGCCTTGACCCGCTCCAGCTTCTCGTCGGAAGAACTGGTGGCAATCACTGTGGCACCCGCCGCTTTGGCGAATTGCAGGGCAAAAATAGATACGCCGCCAGTGCCTTGCACCAGAACGGTATCGCCGGGTTTCAATGTGTAATCGACAAACAGTGCGCGCCAGGCGGTCAGTCCGGCGCAGGTCAGCGTAGCTGCTTGGGCGGGCGTGTAGCCCTTCGGTGCCCGAGTGAACCATGTTGCCGGAAGTGTCACGGCCTCTCTCGCATAGCCATCAATTCCATCACCCGGAACGCGTGTGAACGCCGTAGCTGGAGGCTCGCCGTCCAACCAATCAGGGAAGAATGTCGACACAACTATATCGCCGACCGCATATTCGGTGACCTTATCGCCTACAGCCTGAACCACTCCCGCGCCGTCGGACATGGGGATGCGCCCTTCTGCTGCCGGTATCATGCCTTTCACGACTGCGTAATCGTGATAGTTCAACGACGATGCCTTAAGCGCGACTGTGATTTCCCCGGGGCCGGGCGGTGCTGCGTCATCAATATCGGCCAGCTTTAGCGTTTCCAATGTGGATGGAGCCGATCCTGTTTGGATAGCCTTCATTCAGCGGCCTCCGCCAGTGCTGCCTGTTGCGGACCGCGTATTAGCCCGCCGGGTGTCGCGCCAGACCATTTACCGTTCTCGAATGTGACCACCCCGTTCTTGATCGTCGCAACATATCCGTCTGCTTTTTGCAGCAATCTGCGCCCGCCTGCCGGCAGGTCAAAGGCCAGCCATGGTTTGCCCAGCTTGATCGCATCAAAATCGATAATGTTCAGGTCTGCCAGATAACCGGGTGCGATAATCCCGCGATCGTTCAACCCATATAGCCGCGCCGTATCTAGACATTGACGCTTTACCGCATTCTCAAGCGTTATCCGGTCGCCGCGCTTACGGTCGCGCACCCAGTGCTCCAGCATAAATGTCGGGGAGGCTGCATCGCAAATTGTGCCGCAATGCGCACCGCCATCCGAGAGCGAATTTACCGTATCATCAGCGTGCTGAAGCGGGTGGAGGAAATCCAGATTTCCGTCTGCATAATTCAGGATCGGGAGATAGATAAATCCGCGGCCGTCATCCGCGCACAGCATATCATAAGCATATTCTTGCGGATCGACGCCCTTGGCATTGGCGCGCGCATTAACGCTTGCAGATGCGTCCGGCTCATAATCGAAATCCGGATCCATCTCATATTGCAATGCCCAGCCTTGGGTGATCACCATGACCACGCCGAGAATATCCTGCGGCGCTTCGGAATAATCATTTGCCTCAGACAGCAATTGCTTCTTGAATTCGGGATCAAGCAATTTGGCTTTCTGCTGATCCCACGGAAGGTCTGCAATCGATTGCCAGCTTGGCCGATAGACGAAGGGGTTCACTGTTCCCTGCCACGCCATGATAATGCCGTTTCCGCGCAGCGCGATCTGGGCAACAATGTTCGCGCCATTGTCATTTTCGGCGCGCATAGTTTCAATCTGTTCGGCCAGAGGCATCTCTTTGGCGATGGATTCGAGCGCGGCGAAAGTCACCGGCAAACCCGTTTCGCGGCTGAGATTGCCCATCCATTCAAACTCTTTCCATTCGCGGTTCAGGTCGCTTGCCATCTCGAACACGCCATGACCGGCCCGGCCCATCGCTCGGCCGATTTCGATGAGTTCTTCTTTGGTCGCTGTTGTGCCGGGCACCAGTTCACCGTCGATAGATTTATGCAGCACGGTGCGGGACGTGGAAAAGCCAAGTGCACCGGCGCGAACGCCTTCTTCGACAATATCGGACATCCGCTTCACATCGTCATCGGTCGGAACCGCGCCGGGTTGTTCGCGGTCTTCCAGCACATAAGCGCGCACTGCGCCGTGGGGGACATGGGTGCCAATATCGACCGTGCGCGGCATTTTCTCCAGCGCATCGAGATATTCCGGGAAAGTTTCCCAGTCCCACGTGATGCCTTCAGCCAAGGCAGTGCCGGGAATATCCTCGACGCCTTCCATCAGGCTGATCAGCCACTCGTGACGGTCCGGTTTCGCAGGGGCAAAGCCGACGCCGCAATTTCCCATCACTACAGTCGTGACACCGTGCCAGCTTGATGGTGCCATTTCCTGATCCCAGGTCGCTTGCCCGTCATAATGCGTGTGAATGTCGACGAAGCCGGGCGTGATTATCATTCCGCTGGCGTCCATTTCTTGCGTTGCATCGCCGCGCACGTCGCCTACTTGGGCAATCAGGCCGTCCTTGATGGCGACGTCGCCTTCAAAGCGTTGTTCGCCGGTCCCGTCGACAATGGTTCCGCCGCGGATGATCAGGTCAAAAGCAGGCATAGTCTCTCTCCAATCTTATTTTGCAACCGATTTAGCATATCGGGTCCGCTTGCGCTATACAGCCGCGATGGAACAGGAATTCAGTTGGGATCCGCCCGCCGAAACCGGCATTGAAATGGGCTGGATAGAAGCGAACGGGCTACGCTTTGAAGTCGCGCAAGCAGGCAAGGGGGACCGGCTCGCACTTTGCCTCCACGGTTTCCCTGAACTCCATTATAGCTGGCGGCATCAAATGCCCGTTCTGGCGGAAATGGGGTACCGCGTCTGGGCTCCGAATATGCGCGGATACGGAAAGACCACACGTCCGGAGGCGATGGAGGCCTACCGTTTGCACACGCTGGCGGAAGATGTCGGCGCTTTGATTGACGCCAGCGGCGCAAAGGAAGTTACTCTAATTGCGCATGATTGGGGTGCCTTGGTAGCGTGGCATTTTGCCATCCGCAAAGTCAGACCGCTTACGAAATTGGTAATCCTGAATGTTCCGCATCCCAAATGCAGCCAGCGCGAGATCCGCAAATGGCGGCAATTGCGCAAGAGCTGGTACATATTCTTCTTCCAGATTCCATGGCTTCCGGAAAGATTGTTGGCGCGCAATAATGCACAGCCGATTGTCGAGGCGTTTCGCAGCTCGGCGATCAACAAACAGCTTTTCACAGACGAGAAATTGCAGCCTTACCGTTATGCTGCGAAGCGGCCGGGCGCGATCAAGGCGATGCTGAATTATTACCGAGCCTTACTCAAAACACCGGATGTACGCGAAACTGGCGACGGATCAGTTGACGTGCCAACTCTGGTGCTGTGGGGCGAGCAGGATATTGCGATCGATATTCACTGCCTTGACGGAATGGAGCAATATATCCCTGACCTGACAGTGAAACGTTTCCCGGATGCGTCCCATTGGGTTCAGCAAGACGTGCCTGATGCAGTGAATGCAGAGCTGAAAGCCTGGTTAGGCTAAGGGCGGCGTATTGGTTTTTCGACCTAGTGGCCTGCCTTAATCATTGCCTCAATATCGACGAATTTCTCGCGCGGTGCACCTTCGCGCGCGGCTGCCTCTTCGGCTTCCTCGATCTTTTTCCAATCGCGGAATGTGATAATATCCAGCTTACGATCCACTGCTAAAGCATCAAATCCCTCGCGGCCTTTCTTGCCTGTCCGGCCCAGCAGCCCTGCATCAATATCTTCCGCGATCTTGTCGATCAGCGCGTATCCGTCCGGGCGGTTTGTTCCAATTGTGCCGGAGGGCCCTCTGCGGGCCCAACCAACGCAATACAGGCCCGTTAATATGCGCCCGTCATCATTGGCGAAGCGGCCCGCGCGTTCATCGAAGGGAACGCCTTCGATCGGGGAGCTGCGATAGCCGATACAAGTGACCACAATATCTGCTGGAATGGAGTAACTTTCACCCGTTCCCACAGCACGCCCGGTTCTAACTTCGGTCCGTTCTATTTCCACCGATGCCACATTGCCATCGCCGGTCATCGCAGTCGGGCTGGCGAAGAAATCAAACTCGACCTCGACAGGTTTTTCGGCGTGCATATCTTCGGGTATGGCTGCGAAGCTGCGGAGATGTGTGACCGATTTGCGCAGTCCGGGCTCCAGCAAGGCATCCTCGGCTGGATCGGGAAGATCGTCCAACCGTACACGGGGCGAGGCACGCTCCAAATGTGCGAGCTCTCCCAGTTCCTTGGGTGTCATCATGATCTGGTGCGGCCCGCGGCGGCCCAAGATGGTAATGTGTTCGACGCCCGAGGATTTAAGTGCGTCCAGTGCGTGGCCGACAATATCACTTCCGGCAAATTCGCTTTCGGTCTTTGCCAGAATACGCGCCACGTCGAGCGCCACATTGCCCATTCCGATAACCACTGCGTGTCGGCCCGACAGATCAGGGTTCAAATCGGCAAATTGCGGGTGTCCATTATACCAGCCAACTAAGCTGGCACTGCCAAAAACGTTGCCAAGATCAGCGCCCGGAATATCAAAGGCACGATCATTGGGTGCGCCGGTGGCAAGCACCACTGCATCGTATAATTGCTGCAATTCAGCGATGGATACGTCGGCGCCCACAGAGACATTGCCCACAAACCGGACTTGGTCAGTGAGAGCGGCTTTTTCATAGCGGCGCGAAACGCCTTTTATTGACTGGTGATCCGGCGCCACGCCAGTGCGGATCAAGCCGTAGGGGACAGGCAGTTTGTCGAAAATATCAACACGGACATCTTCGCCCCACTGCTTTTGCGCGGCTTCAGCGGTGTAGAATCCGGCCGGACCGGACCCGATGATTGCAATATGCCGCATGCCAACCCCTGTTTTGCTAACTCACATCTATCGTCTTTACCGGTTAATCCATCTCAGGCTGCGTCAGACAGTTCTTCGGCATCCGGCGCATCCAGAAAATCACGAATTGCCTCTACACTTTCATCTTTGTGGCTGAGCAGGAACAAATGTCCGCCGCCCTTCATCACAACCAGTTCGCTATTGGGAATAAGACTGTTGAGGAATTTGCCGTTGATGAGCGGGACGATCTGATCGTCATCGCCCATCAGAATGAGCGTATCTTTCTTCATAAAGGGCAGGGCGGGCGCGCTGGTCCAGCCGAGCATAGCCATCAGCTGATACATATAGCCGCGCGGACTTGGCGGTTTGAGCCGCGACATATGGCCGCTTTTGCCTGACGCACCGTCCAGCGCGCCGCCATACAGCGTCTCAAAATGCTTCGCCATGAACTCCGCATCGACATAGCGGCGCGGATTGGCCATTTTCGTCAGGGCTGCCGGATTGCCGGGCACCATCAACATCCCGGCGCTCGTCGCGACCAATATCAGGCGGCGGGTGCGGGAAGGGTGCTGAATGGCGAAATGCTGCGCCATTCCTCCGCCCCAGCTAATCCCCATCACATCGACAACATCCAGACCAAACCGGTCCAGTAGCTGCGTGGTGGTCCACGCCATTGTGACTGTGTTGTACGGGATTAGCGGATCAGGAGACTCGCCCACACCGGGCATATCAAACATGATAAAACCGCGATCATCCAGCGCCTCTGCCAGAGGAGCGACGGCTTCGATATTGGCCCCGATGCCATTGAAGAACAGGACAGGGGGGTGGTCGCTGGGTTTATCAAGCCGCCAGCGGGCAACGCGCAATTGCCGCCCGCCCACATTTTCCATGGTGACTTCGGCAGTTTTCATTGGGTCGCTCAAGCGCGCTCTCCTTGGGAGGTATCCGGTTTCAGCAGATGTTCCACCACAATCGCCGCCTTTCCGCAATGCGTAAGGCGTGCGCCAAGGGAAATATGCACCGAGTTTGGCCCGGGGCCAGCCGAATTTGAACCAAAAAGGCGTAATCCCCGACCATGACAAGCAGGGAATCGAGTGCCTTGCTTGGCATCGTTGCACTTAAAGATGGGGACTGGTTATGCAGAACAGACTAAAGGGTATTCTTGCTACAGGGACGGCTACCACGGCATTAGTTTTTTCATCGGCGGCACTTGCTCAAATACCGCCGCATGGTTCGTTTCAGGTCGACCATGAATATACGGTAGAGTTACCTTCTCCGGAGCTGTCCGAATATGATTCTTCCCCGCCGCGTATACTTATCGAGGCAAACTTTTTCCCTACTCAGCACCCCTCGCAGAATGTGCCATTCACGCAGGAAATTATTGAGTTCAGTATCGATGGCGACCCGGTAACTACCTATATTGTCGACGATCCTTTTCCGCCGCACGGAACAATGGGGTGCGATTCTCAAGGGAGCAATACGTATAGGCTGATCCATTGCCCGTTTGTACATGTCGACATGCATATGTGGCAGGCAAATGAGCCATCGGTTGAACTGACAGCCCGGTATTATGCGGTAAAGGCCGGCAGCAATGGAGGGGCTGATATTATCAGCTACGGGACCAACACCGTCACAGTTAATTGTCAACCGGGTCGGTGCGGTCCGCAGCCGCTATGTAATGCAGAGGGCAATCCGATTATGCCCGGTACAGTGGCAAACGATGGCACCTTTGTTTTTGACTTCGCACAAGGGCAGGTTTGCCCGACGCGTTTCTGGATCGATCCGCCAATCGCGACCGGATATGACTATACAGTCTCCGGCGCAAAATTTACCTCGGTTACTGCGCCCAGTTTGGCCAGCGTGAATGATCCTGATGGCTATTTCCTGCAATTTCCGGGGCAAGGTATTCCGGCGGTGCAATTGCAAGCCGGCCAGACCCATACGTTGCCGCAGCAGGTGAGCGCGTTCCAGATCGCAGGTATTGACCCGGCATTGCAATTGGATCCAGCGGATCAGGCAGCCTTCCGCCTGGGCATCGAACTGAGTACGCCAACGGGGGCTGTCCAGATCACCCAGAAACCGCGCACAAACCAGCCGCCTCCGCCACCGGCACCCAAATTATTCGGCACTGATGTCACGATAATGTCCATGAACAATCCGGCACATTCCTATACCAAAACCGCGAATAACAGCGTCGAGTTTCCGGATTATGGAGTTATCCCGTTTGGTCCCAACGGTGTATCGAAACGGTGGGATATCGATATTCAATCCGATACAATTCGGATCGATTTCGACCATGCACACGGCGCGGCTTCCTACGGCAACGGCATGGTGTTGAACTTTACGAATTTGAAGCCGAATATCAGTAACTGCAGCGGCCCCGGGATCGTCACAGGCACAACCACGACGACAAGCAAATCTGACGCGCCCTATACAGTCAGCGGGACAAGTTTTTCGGATGACCGCGTAAACATTGCTCTGGCGCCGCCATCCGGTGTTTACAACTGGTCCACAAGCGACTGGATAGAAACGAAGCTTAGCTTTGGGTGCGCTGGTCAACAGATGCAGCAGCAGGGCAACGGCAATGCAAATACAACAGTGCCAGTACAGCAAAAGCCGCGCGATATTCGGGGCCGTTTGGAACGCAGGCTGAGAGGGGTTCTTGGCGGCAGCAGGCCGACAAAGAAGGAAGATTAAGCCGCCGGGGGCGCTACACAGTCCCGCGACGGCTATCGCCAGCCTAAGCCTTAATCGACTTCTTCAGTCACGTAAGGGCCGGGCGCAGGGTCGAGCGGCTTGTATTTTGCGTTGCCAAGTTTCTTCGGAGCGGCCTTTTTCTTGCCTGCCCGTTTGGTTACCCATTCGGCCCAATACGGCCACCAGCTGCCCGCGACTTCTTCTGTGCCTTCCAGCCATTCATCGGCTGTTTTCGGCAACTTTCCGTCTTTTTTCTGGACGAAGTATTTTGCCTTCGGGTTGCCTGGAGGGTTCAAGATTGCTTGCATATGTCCGGACTGGCTCAGCACATATGTCACATTCTTCGAGCCGAAGAGCTGGGTAGAACGGTATGTCGCCTTCCATGGTGTGATGTGATCGGTCACGCCGCCAAGGATGAAGAGATCGCTGGTGACTTTAGACAGATCGACCTTGTGGTCCACCATTTCGACCTCGCCCTTGCGGGTGAAGGCCAGAGTTTCAAATGCGGTCAGGAAATCGCCCATCAGGCTGGCGGACAGATTGGTCGCGTCCGCATTCCAGTAAAGCACATCAAATGCAGGCGGATCATCGCCAAGCAGATAATTGTTAATCACGTAGTTCCAAATTAGATCATTCGGCCTCAGCCACGCAAAGCCGCGCGCGAGATCGTCGCCCTTGATTACGCCCTTCTTTGCCGCACGCTGACGTGCCAGCTGCATACCGTTCTCGCTCACCAGAGATCCGGCCTCAATATCGTTCTGCTTAGGGTGCAGCACGCATACCATCAATGTCAGCGCGCCAAGCAAATCGTCTTTATCTGCGGCGAGTTTGCTTGCCAGCATTGCCGCGGTTTGACCGCCGGAGCAGCCCGCGGATACGTTGACTTTTTTGGCGCCGGTGATCTTGGCCGCGGCTTCCATTGCTTCCCGGCAGGAAGCGACATAGTCAGCCATATCCCAATGGCCCTGTTCTTTCGACGGATTGCGCCATGAAATCACAAATGTCTGGATGCCATTATCCAGCTGCCATTTGACCACGGATTTCTCCGGGCTCAGGTCGTTAATGTACATTTTGTTGATTTGCGGCGGGATGGTCAGCTGGGGAATTTCATATACTTCGTCCGTAGTCGGAGCGTAATGGATCAGCTCCATCATCTCTGTCCGCAGTACCACTGAACCCTTTGAAATCGCGATATTCTCGCCCAGTGTGAACGGGCGCTTGTCCACTTGGCTGACCATGCCCTTATTGTGAACCATGTCATTATAGGCGTTCTTCAGTCCCTTGATCAGGCTGAGACCGCCGCTATCGACCAGCCGTTTTTGTGCTGTCGGGTTGCCAATGAGCGTATTGGTGGGCGCCAATCCGTCAATGATGATGTTGGAGATGAAATTAGCCCGGTCTCGCTCGAGATCGTCCAATTCCAGATCGTTAAGCCAGTTACTCATGCCTTTTTGCACGGCGAGATAGTATTGCGCACCTGCGCGGAAGAAAGGATTATATTGCCAAGCCGGATCCCGAAATCGTTTATCCTTGGGGTCTGGCGCCAGATCGGATTGGCCGGTCATGATCTTAACCATGTCCTGCCCCACTTCTTGTGCGTGTTTCATAGACCGCATCGGGTCAGAGGCTGTTTCGCGGAGTAGCAGTGCGATAGCGCCAACGAAATCTTCACGTGCCAGGCCGATCATTGGCCCCAGTGCAGTGGTGGATTGTGCGGCTTCGTTTTCGAGCTTGCTATCCTTGGCCATAAAATTCCCTGTTCTGGTGGATCCTCTGCGTATTTCATGCACGCAGGAAAAGCGATTGGCAAGCGCATCACATTGTAAAATCAGTCACTCATAATGTGCGCCGCATTAACTGTTTTTCAAAGGGAATTTGGCATGGCCGCCATATGGGCGAGCCAAAAGCGCAAAACCGGATGAGGACTGGGCATGAGCCAGTGCGTGCAAACGCAGCTAACCCCCTGCGCGCAGTGCCTGAGAGAAAACAGCACGACAAAGCGGCTCCAAAGAAACAGGCGCCAAAGAAACAGGCCCAAAAAACACGAGCACAGCCGGCGCAAAGCCGCCGGGTGGCAGAACGTCGCTCTCTCAGCCGCGACAAAAAGCCAAAGCGCGATCCCGCTTTTTCCCGTCAAGCGAAGAATATCTTACCGATTGACTGGTGGGTGACGGCGCTCGCCATTGTGTTCTGTGTGCCTGCGGCGTCTCTGCTCGCCCGCACGGTGCCAAACGTTTGGATCATATGCGTCGCTATTGTCGGGGCTGCTATCGGCTTTGCATCCAAACGCTTCGCGATCCGAGAACGGGAATCCAAATCTCCTTCGCGATCGCGCGTGATTTTGGCGTGGGCCTGCATAGCTATCCCGCCTGTAAGTTATGGTGTGATATTCGGTCTTTGGGCTGCCGAACAAACTTTGGGATGGCCGTGGATCATCGCTGCCATTCTGGCGTTTAACGTAATGTGTTCCAGTATTCTGTCCGGCCGCACCGTGCAGCAGGCAGTCTGTGTTGTCGGATCATGGTCAGCGGCTGCGCTGTGTGTCGTGAACTTGGAGATTGTGCTCGCCCTACTTTTCGCCACGCTATCGATCGCTTTGGTCGGCCATTATCAGGGCAAGATCAATCAAAGCCGGGAGGAAATTGAGCAAGCGCGCGAGCGCGAGCGGAACCGGGCCGAAGATATTCTGCGTGATTACGAAGAAACCGGTTTGGGCTGGTTCTGGGAAACCGATCGCCGCGGATTGTTGAGCTATGTATCGCCTTCGATCATTAAGGTTCTGCACCAAGATGAATCCCAGATCATAGGTCGCCCGTTTACAGATCTTTTTGATCTGGGCGATGAAGGGCAAGAGGGCGAAAGGACGCTGGCCTTCCATATGTCGGCACGGTCTTCTTTCCTTGAACTTGGTGTGCGTGCAGCAACCCCGGGTGAAGAACGCTGGTGGTCAATTAACGGCCGGCCCGCTTATGACAGTTTCAGAAACTTCGTCGGCTTCCGCGGATCCGGGACCGATCTGACAGAGAAAAAGCGGAGCGAGGAGAGCGTTACCAGGCTGGCGCAATATGATTCGCTGACCGGCTTGGCGAACCGGTTCCAGATGCAGCAGACGCTCGAGAAAATTCTCGCATCTCCGCAAGAGCAACAACGTGAATGTTCGGTTTTCCTGCTCGATCTGGACCGATTCAAGCACGTTAATGATACTTTGGGCCATCCGGCTGGCGATGCTTTGCTGAAACAAGTATCGCAAAGGTTGAAACGAGCGGTTGGCGCAATGGGCCGCGTGGGGCGCTTGGGCGGCGACGAGTTCAAAGTCGTCATTCTGGGACGCGTCGAACGGGACCAGCTGGGGCAATTAGCACACGAGATTATTCACTCGCTTTCCCAGCCATATTCTATTGAAGGGCAACGGGTCGTAATTGGCGCATCGATCGGGATCGCAGTTTCGCCCGATGATGGTGTGACAAGCGAAGCGTTGATCCGGAATTCCGATCTGGCGCTTTATGCGGCAAAGGACGGCGGGCGCGGTCGGTATCACTTCTATTCCAATGACCTTCACGCAGCTGCAGAAGCGCGCAGTAAGATGGAAGAAGATTTGCGCGATGCGATCGCCAATGGTGATTTGCAACTATTCTACCAGCCGGTTGTGTACGCGAAAGACAATCGCATTGCTGGATTTGAAGCGCTTCTTCGGTGGAACCACCCTGTCAAAGGTTGGCTGTCACCAGCCAAATTCGTACCCATCGCCGAAGACACCGGACTAATCGCAGCAATCGGCGAATGGGCAATTCGCACCGCATGTTCTGATCTGGCGCGATGGCCCGAGCATATTCGATGCGCGGTAAATGTTTCGCCGCTGCAATTCGCAAACCCGCAATTGCCAGCGATCGTGACCAATGCCCTTGCGCGATCTGGCGTTGACCCGGCGCGTCTGGAACTTGAAATTACGGAAAGCGTCTTCTTGAATGATGACGAAGGAACTGACGCCATGTTTACAGCGCTTAAACGCGTTGGTGTCCGTCTGGCGCTGGATGATTTCGGTACCGGTTATTCGTCTCTAGGGTATTTGAAAAAAGCGCCTTTCGACAAGATCAAGATCGATCAAAGCTTCGTTCGCGGGGCGACCCAGCCTGGAAGCCGCAATGGCGCAATCATTACATCGATTACCTCGCTGGCGGAGTCGCTCGGCATGGATACCACCGCAGAAGGCGTGGAAACGCTCGATGAGCTGGAATTGGTCCGTGCGTTAGGGTGCAGCCACATCCAAGGCTATATTTACGCCAAAGCGATGAGTTGTGAAGCAGCGACGGCGCAATTGATGTCCGGTGACACGATGACACCGACTGGACCGAAATCTTCACGGCCGCCGCGCCAGAAAATGTTGCGTAAGGTCATGCTGGAACATGCAGGCAATTATTACAACGGAACTATTCGTAACATTGGTGTTGGCGGTGCCATGGTTGAGGGTCTGTGGAATGTGCCCCCAGGCACGGTGATGAATTTGGCGATGTCCGCAACAGACGTGTTGCAGATTACGACAATATGGAGCCGCGGCGACCAAATGGGCGTGCAATTCTCTCAGCCCATTGATTTGGAAAAACACGGCGTGGCTGGCGTATCGCCTGCTCCCACATCGGCTTTAAAGCCCGGCGACTTAATTCGTAAGTCGGCATGAGAAAATCTATAAACTTGAACGGTTGGGATAATGAGTAAGAACGGTCTTTTTGCGCGGATAACGGGTGGAGCTTCCGCTGATCATGCGGGTTCCCACGCACCGATTGGCAAAGGCGATTTGATGAAACGGGTCGAGCTTCTCAACAATTTTGAGGATCTAGATTTAGGTTGGTTTTGGGCAACTGATCCCACCGGAGCGCTGATGTATCTTTCCGACAGCGCAGCCAAAGCTTTGGGAAAAACTTCGGAGCAGTTGGTAGGCCAGCAACTGACCAGCCTTTTTATACCTGACAAGAACGACGATCCCGAGAAGGCAGAGCGGCCGTTGCCATTCCTGATGAGTGCCAGAAACTCTTTCAGTGAGTTGTCTGCTCGTATTTCCGTTTCCGGGTCGGATGCTGAAATTTGGTGGTCTGTTTCCGGCAAGCCGCAGATAAGCGCGGACGGCAAGTTTTTAGGCTATCGGGGCGGCGCAAAGGATATCACGAGTATTCGCGAACGCACGCTCGACGCATCGCGGTTGGCAAAATTCGATACGCTGACAGGATTGGCCAACCGGCATGCGATGGAGAAGCGTCTGACGGCTACTTTGACAGCGTTCAAGACAGCTAAGCGTAGCTGTGCATTAATGATGCTGGATTTGGACCGATTTAAGCAGGTCAACGATACTCTTGGTCATCCGGCTGGAGACGAGCTTCTCAAGCAAGTGGCCCAACGGTTGAAAAGTGTTGTCGGAGAAAAGGGCGAAATCGGACGCCTAGGCGGCGATGAATTTCAGATTATCCTGCCCGACATGGATGACCGGGGGCAGTTGGGCGATCTGGCCCAGCGATTGATCCAGATGATATCGCAGCCATATTCGCTAAGCGGAAGCAGAGCGATTATCGGGACTTCCGTAGGCATCGCCATCGCTCCATACGATGGACTTGACTCAGAAGAGCTGGTCAGCAGTTCGGATTTGGCACTTTACGCAGCTAAGGGCGGCGGGCGAGGGCAGTTTCGTTTTTATGCCAGCGACCTCAAGGATGGTGCGCGGCTTCGCAAGCAAATTGAAGAAGACTTGCGCGATGCCTTGCAACGCGATGAGCTGGAATTGCACTATCAACCGCTCGTTTGCAGTGAAACGCGGGAGGCAAAGTGCTTTGAATCGCTCATGCGTTGGAACCATCCGGAACGCGGGTGGATCAGCCCGGCTGAATTCATTCCCATTGCCGAGGAAACGAGCATCATTGCCGATATTGGCGAGTGGGCACTTATGCGCGCTTGCCAGGATGCATCTCAATGGCCTTCGACCGTCCGTGTGGCAGTCAACGTGTCGGCGGTTCAGTTTGCCAATGAGGAATTCCCTGCCATTGTAGAGCGGGCTCTTAATGCCTCAGGAATTTCACCGAAGCGTCTAGAACTGGAGATTACCGAGAGCGTCTTTATGAGCGATCCATACGCGACAAATCGTATGTTTGCGCAATTGAAAGACCTTGGCGTGCGATTGGCGTTAGACGATTTTGGTACCGGTTATTCATCCCTTGGCTATTTGCGCGATGCGCCATTTGACAAGCTGAAGATTGACCAATGCTTCGTCCGTGGTTCGACAGCCGAAGGTAACAATAATTCCGCAATCATCACGGCTGTGGTTAGTCTTGCCCAAGCATTAGGTATGCAAACTGTTGCCGAAGGGGTGGAGTCTGAAGACGAGCTATCGCTAGTGATTGATCATGGTGCGGATCTGATTCAGGGCTTCGTTTTCTCCAGAGCTATGCCGCATGAAGACGTCATGGCCCGCTTTGCCGATGGGAATCTGAAATTTACGCCCGTCGGTCCTGCAAAGTATCGCGCGGACCGAAAAACAGTTTTTCGGAAAATCGGCGTTATCCACGAAGACCACCGCTACGAAGCCGTATTACGCAACCTTTCTGCGACTGGCGCGATGATTGAAGGTGTTCTGAATATCCCTCGCGGCACAAACCTGATTCTGGACCTGGGCGAGGGTCAGCTTGCGATCGGCGCAGTGCGGCGGTCGGATGAACATTCACAAGGAGTCGAGTTCGAGGTGCCGCTGGTCAGCGATGGCGCAGACGGACTATGCACCCGGCACCGCGTATCTCCTTACGCACTGGCCGCTGCCGGCATGCCTCTTAAGGCCCTTCCGCCGGGGAACTACCCGTTGGTCCAAAATAGAAGGGCTGATGGGAACCCCACTAGGCCGCAATTTGTTCAGATGGACATAGCAGCAATTGGCCGGCGATCGTAACGCAATTTCACCACATTTACTGAACGGGATTTATCCTGCACTTAGTGGCTGACATTCGGGTGAGCTGTCGCTAATTGCGGGGGTGATGACTGAACTTTCAAAAATTCGCAATTTTTCCATTATCGCGCATATCGATCATGGCAAGTCGACGCTCGCCGATCGGCTAATCCAACATACGGGCGGGCTGACCGCGCGCGAGATGTCGGAGCAGGTGCTCGACAATATGGATATCGAGAAAGAGCGCGGCATCACCATCAAGGCGCAAACCGTCCGCCTCGAATACACCGCCCATGATGGCGAGACGTATCAGCTCAACCTGATGGACACCCCCGGCCACGTCGATTTCGCCTATGAAGTTTCGCGCAGCCTGGCCGCGTGCGAGGGCGCGCTGCTGGTGGTGGACGCGGCGCAGGGGGTGGAGGCGCAGACGCTCGCCAACGTGTACCAATCCATCGAACATGACCACGAAATCGTCCCCGTCATCAACAAAATCGATCTCCCCGCCGCCGAGCCGGAGCAAGTCCGCGCGGAAATCGAGGACGTCATCGGCCTTGACGCATCGGAAGCCGTCCTCGCCTCCGCCAAATCGGGCATCGGGATTGAGGATATCCTCGAACAAGTCGTCGCCAAAATCCCCGCGCCCAAGGGGGACCGCGACGCACCGCTAAAGGCCTCGCTCGTCGATAGCTGGTACGATCCCTATCTCGGCGTGGTCATCCTCGTGCGGGTCATTGACGGCGTCATCAAGAAAGGCCTCAACGTCAAATTCATGGTCGGGGAAACCGAGCATCTGATTGACCGCGTCGGCTGTATGCGCCCGAAAATCGAACAATTGCCCGAACTCGGCCCCGGCGAAATCGGCTTCATCACCGCCCAGATCAAAGAGGTGGAGCAGGCCCGCGTGGGTGACACGATCACCACGGTGAAGAACGGCGCGACAGAGCCTCTGCCCGGCTATAAGGAAGTCCAGTCGGTGGTGTTCTGCGGAATGTTCCCCGTCGACGCCGCCGATTTCGAAAAACTGCGCGAAAGCATCGCCAAGCTGCGCCTCAACGATGCCAGCTTCACCTTTGAAACCGAATCCAGCGCCGCGCTCGGCTTCGGCTTCCGCTGCGGGTTCCTGGGGCTGCTCCATCTGGAGATTATCCAGGAACGGCTGACCCGCGAATATGATCTGGACCTGATCACCACCGCCCCCTCGGTCGTGTACCGCATCCAGCTCAACAAATCGAAGACCGAACCTGCGGGCGAGCTGATGCTGCACAACCCCGCCGATTATCCCGACCCCAGCCGCATCGCCAGTATAGAGGAGCCGTGGATCAAGGCGGTGATCTACACCCCCGATGATTACCTCGGCAGCATCCTGAAACTGTGTCAGGACCGGCGCGGCGTGCAATTGGACCTGACCTATGTCGGCGGGCGCGCGCAAGTGACCTATGAACTGCCCCTCAACGAAGTGGTGTTCGATTTCTACGACCGCCTGAAAAGCATCAGCCGGGGCTATGCCAGCTTCGATTACGAACAGATCGGCCTGCGCGAAGGCGATCTGGTGAAAATGGGCATTCTGGTAAACGGCGAACCGGTCGACGCGCTCAGCATGATCGTCCACCGCGACGTGGCCGAGGCGCGGGGCCGCGGTATGTGCGAACGGCTAAAAGACCTGATCCCGCGCCACCTGTTCAAAATCCCCGTACAGGCAGCCATCGGCGGCAAAGTGATCGCCCGCGAAACGATCAGCGCAATGCGCAAGGATGTGACCGCCAAATGCTACGGCGGCGATATTTCGCGGAAGAAGAAACTGCTGGAAAAGCAGAAAAAGGGTAAGGCCAAGATGCGCGAATACGGCAATGTAAGTATTCCGCAGGAGGCGTTTATTGCCGCGCTGCGGATGGGGGAGGAGTGATGACAGGCGGTCTTGGTTCGGCTAAAAAACTTTAGTCCGCTGATAATTTTATTCTCGTGATAAAGTCCGCAGCAATGTCTGCATCTTTGAGTTCGAAGCGTTTGAAAGGCAATCTGAGGGCGCTGGCAGCGCTTTTTGTATAGTTTTCGGACAAGCCTTGTTGCTCTGCTAGTTCGGTTTCAGTTCTGATGGGCCTCTTACGAGAAGTGTCGGCAGATCGGTGATAGGAAATCCTTTCGACAGTTGTACTGATGTGCAAAAATGCGGCAATATTTAGCTCTTCAAAAATCTTGTAATCGATGATTTGTATTTCGCTATCGGCATCTATCAGAATATGCCCATCTAAGATCGCCACTTCATATTCTGGCGATCGAGCAGCGTTAAAACCGTCGATCAGCAAACGCTGGTTTTTTGCAATATCATCCAATCTTAGGCTATCTCTGTTTGCTAAAGATTTTTGCCTTGCAGCTGATATTAAGCTCCCGCCTGTTAGATGTTGAAACCTAACTCGTCTTGCAACGGCATTTAAAAATGTTGTTTTTCCAACTCCTGAAATCCCAATCGCAGCGATATTAATTTGCTTCACGTATCAAATCCCAAATTACTCCGATCGATTAACAAGCCTAGAGATTTTGACGGAATTGAATAAATAGACTGAGGTGGATTTTTCCCGCTAATTACGCCTAATTCCTGAAGTTCGGATATACCAACAGGTGGCCTTATATAGTTCACTAAAAGATAATTTATAACCTTCACAGGTTTAGTTTCGGAAGCATTCCATTCAGATAATTGTTGCTTACTATACACAGAACGACCGCCTGTCTTGACCATTAGTTCTTTCGTCGACGTTGCGAGGGTGACCTCATCTAAAATGCCAATCGCCGTGATCGCTTGCGATGGAGGATCATTGGACTTGCCCTTGTAGAAAAATAAAATTGATCCGGAAGGGCCAAGGTTTGAAGGCGCGCGGCAAAGATAGACTTTCCTGATGGTATTACCGGGCCGCGTGGGTTGCTCCGCGACAGAGGTTCCCTGAAAAAGATCCGGTTGATGTGGATCCCACAAGTCAGGATACAAAGTGTCGTGATAGTCTTCTTTTATTGGGATGCCGAACCCAAGCGTTTCGCTGTTTTTGATGAATCTGGGGTAGTGCGTCCTAGCGAGTAAAAACTGGTCATCGTGATCGTCCGTACTTGCTCGCGATTGTGAAAAACCTCTCTCATAAATCAACTCTCCGTCTTCTTTTTCGCCAGTCTTTGTGAAGCCATAATATTCAAGCAAGTTAATCAACAATGCTTGGTCGTCATATGTAGTAACATATGTTAAATCATAACTGTTCGATTGGCAAAACCACAAAACTTGTTTCAAAAGTAGCTCGCCGAGCTTTACCCCCCTCATCTCAGGCCTGACCTTAAATGTGCAGATTTTCAGAATTTTCTGGGCGGGAGTTTTGGCATCCGTGTCTGAAGACTTTTCATCTTTCCGAACTATGAGTCCGGCTAACTGATCGTCATCATAAACGACCCAACACGACCGCCGCTGCCTCACACACTTTTCTTGCCACCAACTGTCAAACTTAGGATAGCCCTCGCGAAGACTATCGAAAAAGGTATCTTTGTGATCGATAGTATGAGCCTTGACATCAGCGACGTGGCGAATTCCTACTGATTTCGGCTCATAAGTGGTCGCGAGAAGTTCGGTAGCATCACTGACAAAGAGAACCCGACGACCTAAATCTGATGAGTTTCTCTGGGCTCGCTCATGCAAGCCTTTGTCTTGAGTTACAAGAAAGTCGACGGCGCTGATTTGTAGTGCGTGCAAAAGAGTTGCGTCGACAACGTCATTCGGCTTTTTAAGCTTACCAAATTCGTCCTCAAGATCTGATTGCTTTAGCCCTTTGCGCTTCGCCAAAATTTGGTATTTGGCGATTTTACTAAGGGAGATTTTTCTTCGCGATACATTTTTGTCTCGAGCGATGTCATCGCGTGCAGCTTCGTGGACAAAAATTTCGACTTTGTGTTTTGCAGATAAACTGGAAAAGCGGGCATAGGCAGGCTTAACAGCACTATTATCTTCTAGGCCAATGAGAATGTTCGTATCAATCAGATACGACTGAGTACTCATTTTCTAACGCCTTCCGAAGATTTTGTTTCGCATATAAAAATGATTGCGGTGGTTCAAAGTTGAACCTCTCTCGCAGTTCCTCGAGAGGTATTGGATTCTCAAATGACCTGACGTTCTTAAAAAGTAAAGCAAAACCCATACCCAATCCATCAAAGTACTTATCGAAGTCTGCTCGTTCAATAAATGCTTTTGTTTCGAAATCTGCCCAGATCTTGTCAATCGGCAGTTTTAAAACATCATCAATTTGGGCCATTCCAACTATTGCCCGGACGGGGGACGTAGAGTAGATATATGCTATCGTTCCTTGAGGCGCTGACACCGGAAACCGTCGTCTTAGCTCCACGGTTTTGTGACCGTCAAGAATGCGTTCAGAATAGTGCGGGCGGATTGACAATACGACATCACGTTGAGGACGAAACGCATCGTCACCTAAGATTGGTAGTACAAATTGATCGTCATTACCGCATTCAATATCAAACGCATCGCAAATATGGAGTGCCAATGGAGCCTCCGCTGGGAATGATGCGCCCATTCTGAGCGTAGCTCCTAGCGCTTCAACATATTTTCGAATGGTAGAAATATGAACATCACCGCCTTTTTCGATCTTCGATATAGCAGATTGTTGAACACTTAAACGCGAGGCCATTTCTCGTTGTGTAAGCTGCGACATTTGTCTAAGCTTTTTTAAAGCAGGACCAACCTCCTCATTACGTGGATCGGATTTCAAGGCCGACGCTTCGATCACTTTTCCGAGTAGTTGTGTCACTGTTGTTCCCTAAACCTTTTTTGGTTCTCTAGGTGATCTAAATATTCCATACAAGGAATACTTATCACCAGAGTATTTGGTTTTGGAGCGATGAAGCAAATTGCACCTCGCAGCCGGCTCGCCACAGTTCGTTTTAGCACCTGATGGCAACTCGCGGTAAGTTCTGTGATGATTGCCAGATCTTCTGACCGTGAGCTTAACGCTGTGAGAGCGGCCGAATTTTGGACTGAGTTAGACAGCTTTCCCCAACCACTCCCGCGCCAGCCACTCGCGCTCGGCTTGAGGGTCGGTAGGCAACGGCCTGTTGGGCACGCCGTTCGGGCGTAGTGGGCTGTAGCTTTTGCCCCATGGGTGAGTCAGGGCAGGGTCGCCTTGTTTCAGGAAGTTCTTGTGGATCGTGATGGTCATGGGGTGGGGTTTTCCAGTGTGTTGTTTGTTTTGGCCTCAGGCGCCGGCGGTCGCATCCGCTCCCTTAGGCTTCCGCCCTAACGGGCGACGCGCAGTCGCGCTTGCGGTTCGCTGGTCGCGAACCGATCCATTCCAAGCTAGCGGTGATGCTCTGTGGACTTGGTGCTAGATAGCGAAGTTGCCCCGCACTTGGTCACGGCAGTCAGCGTGCGACCGCACGCCGCTCGGTAGAGCGAAGCCAAGCGAGGCGAATGCCTCGCGCCCGGCGCTTGAGGGGCTCAAGAAAACTAAACATTCCCCTCCGCCTCAATCAGTTTCTGCATCGCGTCCTCGCGCTCTCTGAACTTCGCGATTTTGGCGGTGATGCTGTCCATGACCTCTTTCTCTGAGCGGGCGGCGTCGG
>JAHDBR010000019.1:5307-40495 GCA_020630295.1 Sphingomonadaceae bacterium | reverse complement strand
GAGGGGAGCCGCGAACGTCATGTCGGGCGCGGCAAGTTGCTCCCGAGAGAACGGGTGGAGCGATTGCTTGATCCGGGTTCGCCGTTTCTCGAGATCGGGCAGCTTGCCGCCAATGATATGTATAAGGATGACATTGCTGCGGCCGGAATGATTGCCGGCATTGGCCGCGTGTCGGGCCGTCAGGTGATGATCGTGTGCAACGATGCCACGGTAAAGGGCGGCACCTATTATCCGATGACGGTGAAGAAGCACCTCCGCGCGCAGGAAATCGCGATGGAGAACCGTCTGCCGTGCATCTATCTGGTCGATAGCGGCGGGGCGAATTTGCCGCATCAGGCAGAGGTTTTCCCGGACCGCGATCATTTTGGCCGCATCTTCTTCAATCAGGCGAATATGAGCGCGCAAGGCATTCCGCAGATTGCCTGTGTCATGGGCAGCTGCACGGCTGGCGGGGCCTATGTGCCCGCCATGTCGGACGAAACCGTGATCGTGCGGAACCAAGGCACGATCTTCCTTGCGGGGCCTCCGCTGGTGAAGGCTGCAACGGGCGAAGAAATCACGGCCGAGGATCTGGGCGGCGGCGATCTTCATGCCAAGAAATCGGGCGTGGTCGATCATCTGGCCGAGAATGACGAACACGCGCTGACCATTGTCCGCGACATTGTTTCGCACCTTGGTGAGAACACAGGCGCCGCTGCGGATGTACAAATCAAGGACCCGCGCCCGCCCAAATTTGATGCCGATGAACTTTATTCAATCATTCCCGATGATGTGCGCGCACCTTATGATGTGAAGGAAGTGATTGCGCGGCTGGTTGATGGCAGCGAGTTTCACGAATTCAAGGCACATTACGGCTCCACTCTGGTCTGCGGCTTTGCCCATATCTGGGGTATGCCGGTGGCCATTCTGGCCAATGCAGGCGTCCTGTTCTCGGAAAGCGCGCAGAAGGGCGCGCACTTTATCGAGCTGGCGCAGCAACGCCGCATTCCGCTGCTGTTCCTGCAGAACATTTCCGGCTTTATGGTCGGCGGGAAATACGAAGCGGAAGGCATCGCCAAACACGGCGCAAAGCTGGTGACTGCCGTTGCCACCGCAACCGTCCCGAAAATCACCGTGGTCATCGGCGGCAGCTTCGGCGCAGGCAATTACGGTATGGCAGGCCGCGCATATTCGCCGCGCTTCCTGTTCACCTGGCCTAATGCGCGGATTAGCGTAATGGGCGGAGAGCAGGCTGCGAGCGTGCTGGCCACGGTCCACCGCGATGCCGATAAGTGGAGCGAGGAGGAGGCGGAAGCCTTCAAGGCCCCGATCCGCCAGAAATATGAAGATGAAGGCAATCCCTATTACGCTACCGCGCGCCTGTGGGATGATGGCGTGATCGACCCCGCGCAGACCCGCGATGTGCTGGGGCTGGCCTTTGCCGCAACGCTGGAAGCACCCATACCGGAACGTCCGCAATTCGGCGTCTTCCGGATGTAATTTCCAACCGTTTGGCCGATCGATTCCAGGTGCTTTTGTTCTTAGGAGCAAAAGCGTTCGCTTTCCGGAACGTAAATGCTAGGCTCTGGTCATTGGGAGAGAATATGACCGATCTTTCGGCCCGCGCTACGGAGCGCAAGCCATCATTCCTGTCGCGCATTGTGCGGCGGATCATCATCTGGATTTACGATCTGAAGGGTTGGAAAATCGATGGCGGGCTGCCCCGGGACATAAAGAAATATGTGATTGCTGGCGCGCCGCACACGTCGAATTGGGACTTCGTATTCTTTGCAGGTGCGACTGAGAAAGAGGGAATCCAACCCAATTTCATGGGTAAGCACACTCTATTCAAAGGGGTTATGCGTAATTTCATGCTCGATATGGGCGGTATCCCGATTGACCGGACCAAACGGATGAATGCGGTCGAGCAGATTACCGAAGAATTCAAAACACGTGACGAGCTGGCGCTGGTGATTGCGGTAGAAGGCACGCGAACGACCGATGGCGAATGGAAATCCGGTTTCTATCACATCGCCCAGTCCGCGGGGGTGCCGATTGTTCCGGCATGGGTATGCAATAAACGCAATATTCTGGGCTTCGGTCCGCCGATGATGCCAACTGGAAACTATCCCGATGATCTGGCGAAGCTGGCTGCATTCATGCGATCCAAGCTGCCCGATTATGCGCGTTATAAGGTTGTCGAAGCACAGGCCGAGCGGCTGAAGCACGAGGCCAAAGGCGAAGGTTGAGCTTGCGGCAAACAGGCCCTGCGATGCGCAGGCAGAAAAACATTGGCGGTTCATCGCATCGGCGGTTTAAGTTCATCCGCAGCAACTCTACATAGGCCCTGACCGATTACACTGCCGGAAAGCATTATGAACACCGCCGCAGATATCAAAACCGAGCGTAGGAAGCTGATCGCTGTTGCGATGGAGCTGATCGAGAGGCGCGGGAAACTCGTTTCAAACGCCGATCTGGCGGCAGAAACCCAATCTTCGCGCGCGCGAATAGATGCCATCTTCCCGGGAGAGGGCGAACTGTTTGACGCGATCATAGAAGATTGGTTTGCGCCCGACGTGGCAATTATGGAGGAAGTGGTCGCTTCCGATCTGCCCATCCAGCGCAAATTCTACGAATTTTTTGCCCGCCGGTTCCGGCGCGAGCAACAGCGGTTGCGCGATGATCCGGATACATTTGCGCTATATTTGGAATTGGGCGAAGCACGGATGGAGGATGTCCGCGGCTATATCGATCTGGCCGACCATTATATGAGCGAGTTGGTGGCGCAGGCGCAGGCAGAGGGACACTTTGCCGGTTTGACAATTGACGCGGCTATGTCGCTGATCAACCAGATGGTCATTTGCTACACATCGCCGCGCGTGCTGATGATGCTGGGTGACCGGTTGACCGAGAAAAAGCTGGCCGGAATTATCGACACGATATTTGCCGGTCTAAGCGGCGAGGACGGCGGTGCGCGCGGCGTCTCTGAATTAAGGTTAGCCTGACTTGCGCCAGTTACTCGGCCGCAGTGATGCGCCCGACAGCCGGTAATTCAATCACCTCCGCGCTGGCCAGATAGGCCTCCATACCATCCAGATCGACCGGTCCGGTGACAGCGTTCGCGCCTTGCTCGAACACTGTGAACGCGTCCCCGCCTGCGGCCAGAAAACTGTTCATCGTCACACGGTATGTCGCGGCCGGATCAATTGGCGAACCGTTCAGCGAAACGCTGGTCACGCGGCTGCCGACGGGGCGTGACAGGTCATACGAAAACCCAAATCCGCGCGATACGGAAAAGGTCTGATTGAAACCCACTTCATCAAATTGCTGTTCCAACAGAGCCAGCAATTGTGCGCCGGTAAAGCTTTTGGTGATCAGCGTATTTCCAAAGGGTTGCACGGCGTAAATATCGCCGTAGCTGATGCTGCCATCTTCTGCCGGGTCCAGGCTGACGCGTATGCCCGAATTGTTCATCAGCGCAATCTGGGCGCCCGCTTCCTGCGTGGCGAATAGCTGCGCATCGGCGATCAGATTGCCCAGCATCGTTTCATCCATGCCGCCTTTCTTGGGGGCTGCGCCGGAAATCTTGCCAACCGGCCGCTGCGATGCGTCCCGCGATGCAGAGACATAGCGTTCGACATAGGCGGCAATTTCAGCATTCGGTGTCCAGCGGGTGAACTGCGCATTCGTGGGTGCAGGATTGCCTTCGCGGTCTGTGCCAACGCTCTGCACAATGACATTATCCGCTGTCTTGGAGATGACGCCGCCGGTTACCGGATCGATGGTCAGCGTGATGTCAGTTAGCATAGAGCCGCCAAAGCTGGCGCTGGTCACCAGAAAATCGCGGGTCGGATCAATCTGTTTGAAGTCGCACACATAGGCGCGGTGCGTATGGCCGGAAATTACCACATCAACCTTGCGGTCGACCTGTTTCAGAATGTCCAGCAGCGGGCCGGATACGCCGCCGCAGCTTTTATCGTTATAGCCGACTTCGGTGTAGAGCCCCTGGTGGATGGATACGACAATCGCATCCGCCCCGGCTTGCTCTAACTGCGGAATGACGGCGTTGATCGCTTGCGCTTCTTCGGTGAAGGTTAGCCCTTCTACGCCGCTGGGTGTGACCAGGCTGGGCGTATCTTTCAGTGTTAGGCCAATCACGCCCACTGCCACATCGCGGCCATCCACATCGAACCGTTTGATCCCGTATGCGGGGAACAGGGTGGTTCCGTCTTGCGTGATAACATTGGCGGCCAAAAATTTGAATTCGGCCCCGGGATAGGGGGTTTCCACCTGACACGGAGCGCGCAAAGTATGTTGTTCGCATCCGCCCTGCTGGATGCGGAGCAATTCCTGCCAGCCGCGGTCAAATTCGTGATTGCCAACCGCGTTAAAGTCCAGACCGATCCGGTTCATCGCGCCGATTGCGGGTTCATCCAGAAAGATGGAAGATGCCAGCGGACTGCCGCCGATCAGATCACCCGCTGCGATGACAAGGTTATATTCCGACTGGTCACGGTAATGCGCCACTGCGCTGGCGAGATAGGCGGCACCGGCTGTGTAAACCTGCTGCTCCTCGCCATCCGCATCAATTACGCGGGTGGGGCGCGTTTTCGGTTCAATGTTGCCGTGAAAATCGTTCAGCCCGACAATCTTTACTGTAACCGGCTCTGCCGCCCGGTTCTGTGGAGGTGTAATGCCCAATGTCGAGCATCCGCCAAGCAGAATGGCGGGCAACAATGTAATGAGTAGTCTGGATGTTGTGCGTGTCATGGCTCTGCGATGCCGTGTGATTGTTGCAAAGTAAAGAAACTGGCCGAGCGGCCCAAACCCCTACGCGGCCGGTCTGTGGTCACATATTCTGCGCGGCTGCGTAGGCGGATGCCCAAGCCCACTGGAAATTATACCCGCCCAGCCATCCGGTTACGTCCACTGCCTCGCCAATCACATACAGCCCCGGCACTGACTTTGCCTCCATCGTTTTGGAGGACAGCATATTCGTGTCGATCCCGCCGGCTGTCACTTCTGCCTTGGCAAACCCTTCGGTGCCATTGGGCCGGAATTCCCATCGGGCCAATCTCTCTTCGGCGGACCGCAATGCTTTGTCAGACGCGTTGGCAAGCTCGGTAGGTATGGCCAGCCGTTCGGCCAGAGTGTCTGCCAGCCGGGTGGGCAGCGCCTCTTTCAGTACGGCCTTGATCGATGTGCGCGGTTGGGTCCGCTTCGCCTCAATCAGCCAGCCCGCGCTCTGTTCGGGCAGGAAGTTAATCGCGATAGGCTCGCCATGCTTCCAATATGAAGAGATTTGCAGAATCGAAGGGCCGGACAGCCCCTTATGGGTAAACAATGCCGCTTCTGCGAAAGTGGTTTTGCCTGCGCTTGCCTCCACATCGGCTGCCACACCCGACAAGTCGCGGAACAACACATCTTCTCCGCCAAGTGTCAGTGGAACCAGCGCCGGGCGCGGTTCGATGATTTTCAAACCGAATTGACGCGCCAAATCATAGGCAAACCCGCTGGCACCCATTTTCGGGATTGACGGACCGCCAGTGGCGATCACCAGATTATGTGCGCCATGTAATGCGCCGTTGGAAGTGACCAGGAACGCCCCGTCTTCGTTAGTGACCTCGGAAATTTCCTCTCCGCAGCGCAATTCTACATTGCCGCCCGCGGCCTCTGCCTTGTCGCATTCGTCGAGCAGCATTTCGACAATCTGCTTGGCGCTTTGATCGCAGAATAATTGCCCCAGCGTTTTTTCGTGCCAGCTGATGCCGTAACTATCGACCAAGTCGACGAAGTCCTGCGCGGTATATCTGCTCAGCGCAGATTTGGCGAAATGCGGATTGCTGGACAGATAATTGGCGGGGCCTGCACCGATATTGGTGAAGTTGCATCGGCCGCCGCCGGAAATCAGGATTTTCTTGCCGGGCTGGAACGCTTTTTCCAGTATCAATACGCGTTTGCCAGCCTGCCCGGCTTGCGCCGCGCAAAACAGGCCCGCTGCCCCAGCGCCCAAAACGATCACATCATAGGTCAATGTAACTAGCTTGCCTGCGCCGCGCTGTTGCGCTCTTTGGAAAGCGACCATCCTGCCAGAAACAGGCCCGCGACCAGAGGCCCGACAACAATCCCCGACAGCCCTAGCAGGCCGATCCCGCCCAGCGTGGTCACCAGAATAATCCAGTCAGGAATGCCCGTATCGCGGCCCACCAGAATCGGGCGCAAGACATTATCAGCCATCCCAATCACCAACACGCCCGAAGCGATGATCAGAACGCCCTGCCAGATTGCGCCAGTCGCCAGCAGATAGATGGCCACGGGCAGCCATACAATCGCCGGACCCAGCGCGGGCAATAGAGAAAATATCGCCATCAGCAGGCCAAGCAGAAACACCGAAGGGACGCCGGCAATCCAGAAGGTAATCGCGCCAAGCGCGCCCTGCACCAGGCCGACCACCACCGAGCCTTTGATCGTTGCGCGAACAATGGACAGAAACTTGTCCGCCAGCTCGGCAGAAATTGCCCGCTCCATCGGTAGCGCTGCGACACTGGCTGCGCCGATTTCCCTACCATCACGAAGCAGGAAATAGGTGACATATAGTCCAACGCCAAATGCCAGCACAAAACTGAGCGCGCCGCCGCCAATGGCCACTGCCTGACGCGCGATGATGCCGGTACTTTCTTTGGCAAATTGCTGCGCTTGTTCAATCAGGCCGCCCAGCGTTCCGAAGCCCGATGTGTCAAGCACGGAGCGAATGGTTGCAGGCAAGGCATCGTAAATCTGACTGAACCATGCACCCACGTCGATCTGGCCGTCGCGAAATGCGAAGAACAATTCTGCGGCTTGTTCCACCACCATGCTGCCGATGAGTAACGCCGGCAACAGCACGGCAAATGTGATGATCAGCAATGTTCCGATAGCCGCGCGATTGGCGCTGTCTCCGCAGCGCGGTAGCAACCAGTCGTTCAATGGTCTGAACATGATCGCTGCCAGCACAGACCATAATAATGGCGAGGCAAAAGGCCAAACCACCACAATCAGGGCTAATGTAACCAGCGCCAGAAACAGGATAAACCCGCCGCGTTCAAATCCGCTGCCCATTGGAGAAGTGGCTGTATCGGTGCTTTCGGTCATTCTGCCCGCCTTGCTCAATATCTGTCCAGACGGGTCCAGCGCGATGCGCGGCCATCTTCTTTAAGTGCATATTTCAGGCTTGCCCCGATCATCAGGCCGGAGATGCCGATGATCACTATTGCCCATAACCAGTACGGCAGAAGCAATGCCTCCTCCATGGCTCCGGTATCGGACAGCATCGTATTGCCGCCGATTTCGGCGCTGTACGAAAACAGATAATCCCAATCACGGAACATGCTGAGCGCGGCAAGTACGCCGAGGAATTGGAGCGCGAACAAAACAATGGAATCGCGCGATTTCCATGCAATTACGATCAGCAGTCCTGCAATCAGCGGCAGCACCGCTATTCCCGTCGCGCTACGCACCCAGATAAGCGTGGACAGCATGATCGCGCCCGCCAATGCGTACAGAGTGGGCCGCCATAGCTTGGCCTTGGAACTGGCAAGGATCAGCAGTGATCCGACTACGCTAGGCCCCAGCGGACCGCCCGCACTGATAATCGCATGGCTCAGGCCGCTAGTATCGGCACGCACGCTGGAAATGGCCATGCCCGAACCGCTTGGATATAAAATCAGTTTTTCGAACCCGTAACCCAGCGCCATTGCTGCCAGCCCGTGTCCCATTTCGTGGAACCATGTGCCCAGTATCACAAAGGGATACATAACATAATTGCCGAACGGAATCGCGGGCAGCATCATGATAATCACGCCCGCGATGATCAGCCTGCCGACCTGCTCTTCCTGAGAGCCGGAGGCGACCATTCTGTTCACAGGCGCGAATTATCAGACATCGAGGTTGGCGACGTTCAGCGCATTATCCTGAATGAACTCGCGGCGCGGTTCGACCACGTCACCCATCAGACGGGTGAAGATTTCGTCGGTAATATCCGCATCTTCGACTTTCACTTGCAGCAGAGCGCGATTGTCCGGATCCAGTGTGGTTTCCCACAATTGCTCCGCATTCATTTCGCCTAGGCCCTTATAACGCTGGCTGGACAGACCTTTGCGGCCTGCCGCCAGAACCGCGTCAAGCAATTGCGTAGGCCGTGTGATCGCGTCTTCGTCAGAAATGTTTTGCGTATCTACGTCGCTTTCATCGGCACCGTCTTCGTCAGTGCTGTCAGACCCTTTGACCAGCCGCGCCGGTGTTTCGTACACATCGACATTCTCGCTCGCCAGACGGTGGAGCTTGCGCGCCTCTGCACTGTCGACGAATGCAGCTTCGATTTCGTGCACATCGGTGACACCGCGCCACAAACGCTTGAGCAGCACCGATCCGTCATCGCGCATTTCAGCGGACCATTTGGCCTCACGGTCGCCCATTTGCAGACGCTTCGCGGCATTCTCCAACGCTTCAATCCGCGCCTTGCGGTCCAGATCAGGATTGAACGCGCCCGCCAATGCAACCGCTTCAATCATGCCGGGATTATATTTGTTCGGCACGAATGCCATCAGGTTGCGGATGCGTAATGCGTGTTCGACCAGACTTTCCAGTTCCGCCCCGCCGCGCGCGCCGCTTTCGCTTTCCAGCAAACGGCCCTGCAACCCGCCTGCAACCAGATAACGGTCCATAGCAGCCTGATCTTTCAAATAGACTTCGCTGCGCCCCTTGGCGACTTTGAACAAAGGCGGCTGTGCAATGAACAAATGGCCGTTCTTGATAATCTCTGGCATTTGCCGGTGGAAGAATGTCAGCAACAAGGTGCGAATGTGCGCGCCGTCAACATCCGCGTCAGTCATGATCACGACCTTGTGGTAACGCAGCTTTTCGATGTTGAACTCGTCACGAATTCCGGTGCCCATCGCCTGAATCAGCGTACCGACTTCTTTCGATGAAATGATCCGGTCAAACCGCGCGCGTTCCACGTTGAGGATTTTACCCTTCAGTGGCAGAATCGCCTGATAGTGCCGGTCGCGCCCTTGTTTGGCCGATCCGCCCGCGGAATCGCCCTCCACCAGGAACAGCTCTGACTTCGCCGGGTCGCGTTCCTGACAATCGGCCAGCTTGCCGGGCAGGCTGGCAATATCCATCGCGCCTTTGCGGCGGGTCAGTTCGCGCGCCTTTTTGGCAGCTTCACGTGCAGCAGCAGCGTCAATAATTTTCTGGATGATGATCTTTGCATTGGCCGGATTTTCCTCCAGCCACTCGGTCATCTTGTCACCCATCAGGCTTTCCAGCGGCTGGCGCACTTCGGAGCTAACCAGCTTGTCTTTTGTCTGACTGCTGAATTTGGGATCAGGCAGCTTCACGCTGACAATAGCGGTCAGCCCCTCGCGCATATCTTCACCCGAGAGAGAGACTTTCTCTTTCTTGAGCATTCCCGAATTTGCCGCGTAATTGTTGAGCGTCCGCGTCAGTGCAGCGCGGAAAGCGGCCAAATGCGTGCCGCCATCGCGCTGCGGTATGTTGTTGGTGAAACACAGCACGTTTTCGTAGTAGGAATCATTCCATTCCAGCGCCACTTCTATCCCGATGCCTTCTTTCTCCGCCGAAATCGCAATCGGATCGGGGATCAGCGCCTGTTTGTTGCGATCAAGGTAGGACACGAATGCCCCGATGCCGCCTTCATAGAACAGGTCATGCTCCAACACCTCTTCACCGCGTTTGTCGCGGATCAGGATACGCACGCCGGAATTGAGGAAAGCGAGTTCGCGGTAACGGTGCTCCAGCTTGTCAAAATCATACGTCGTCACATTTTTGAATGTGTCGTTGCTGTGCATGAAGGTGACGCGGGTGCCCTTTTTCAGGCCGTTTTCGTCGCCATTGCCGTCCACTTTCGGCGCATCGCCGCGTATTTCAAGTGAATTGACAGCTTCGCCATGTTCGAAACGCATCCAGTGCTCTTTGCCGTCACGCCAGATTACCAGTTCCAGCCATTCGGACAAAGCATTGACCACCGAAACGCCCACGCCGTGCAATCCGCCGGAAACCTTATAGGCGTTTTCGTCATTAGTGTTGTCGAATTTACCGCCCGCGTGCAGCTGGGTCATAATAACCTCTGCCGCAGACACGCCCTCTTCTTTGTGCATCCCCACCGGAATACCGCGGCCATTATCTTCAACCGAAACTGATCCGTCCGGGTTTAGTTCGATCAGAACCAGATCGCAGTGGCCGGCAAGCGCTTCGTCAATGGCGTTATCGGAAACTTCGAACACCATATGGTGCAGGCCGCTGCCATCATCCGTATCACCGATATACATACCGGGGCGTTTGCGAACCGCATCAAGCCCTTTGAGGACCTTAATCGAATCTGCCCCATATTCGCCCTGCTGGACGACTTTTTCAGGCGGGAGGTTCTCGGAATTTTCAGGTGTTTCGCTCATGCTGATTATATAGGCGCTGGCACCCCATAACCAAAGCGATAAGCGCATAAAGATCGCCCTTTTTCCACCATCGCAAAATGGGCAAAGTTTTGCGGCGTGCGGATGCTCGACGGAATCCGGTTCCGTTTGTAATCTGTTGACGAAGTGATTTGCCGGGCGCAATTCGCCTCCCATGCTTTCTGTGCTCGATATTTTCCGGATCGGGATCGGTCCATCCAGCTCGCACACTGTCGGGCCCATGCGTATTTCGGCGATGTTTGTGCGTGCGCTCAAACGATCCGGCAAACTGGAGAAAATCGCGCGGGTCCATATCGAATTGCAGGGATCGCTGGCGTTGACAGGGGTCGGCCACGGCACGCCCCGTGCGGCGATACTCGGCCTGATGGGGCACCGGCCGGAAACTTATGATCCGGCACAAGGCGATTTGCAGCTCCAGCGGATTGAAGATGCGGGCCAGCTTGCTCTGGGCGGCGTGCGCGAAATCGCCTTCAATCCGGCGGTCGATGTGGATCTGGCAGGTCATATCGTGCCCGCGCTGCACCCGAACGGTATGCGCCTGCGCGCTTTTGATGCCGCTAATGCGCTTATGTCGGACCGGACATATTATTCGACCGGCGGTGGTTTTGTCGCAACCGAACGCCAATTAGCGCGTCCGCCCAAGAATGACCGCATCAAGGCAGGAACCGCAGTGCCGCACCCGTTTGGTTCTGCAGAGGAACTGTTGTCGCTATGTGATAAAACAGGATTGCGGATTGATGAGTTGGTCTTGGCCAATGAAGATGCCAAGCGCCCCCGGACCAAGACCGAGGCAGGGATTGATCTGATCGCCAATGCGATGGACGCGTGTATCGACCGCGGCCTAACCCAAACAGGCATATTGCCCGGCGGCCTGAAAGTACGCCGCCGTGCGCCTGAACTTTGGGCCAAGCTGGAAGCCGCGCCGCAATCGAACGAGCGCGAACAATTGTTCGACTGGCTCAACTGCTTTGCAATGGCGGTGAATGAAGAAAATGCTGCTGGCGGCAAAGTCGTGACGGCACCGACCAATGGCGCGGCGGGTATTTTACCAGCGGTCATGCGGTTTTACTGCCTTGATGCGGAAGAGCGCGCCTGCCGTGACAGCCGCCGTAAATTCCTGCTCACTGCCGGTGCAATCGGACTTCTATATAAACAACGGGCGTCCATCTCCGGTGCGGAAATGGGCTGTCAGGGTGAGGTCGGCGTGGCCTGTTCCATGGCGGCGGGCGGACTGGCCGCTTTATGGGGCGGTTCGCCCACCCAGATCGCAAGTGCTGCAGAAATCGGCATGGAACATAATCTGGGTCTGACGTGTGATCCGGTGGGCGGATTGGTGCAAGTACCGTGTATCGAACGCAACGCCATTGGCGCGGTCAAGGCGGTAAACGCCGCACGGCTTGCTTTGCACCGCGACGAGGTGACGCTGGTTTCGCTCGATCAGGTCATCGAAACCATGCGCCAGACCGGACTGGATATGAGCACAAAATATAAGGAAACGAGCCAAGGCGGGCTCGCCGTCAACGTTATCGAGTGTTGATTGCCGCGCAGGCCGGTCTAGGGTCTGCGCATGACCCAAGAAGACATCATTGCCAAACTCGAACAGCCTTATGGTACGTACCGCGAAATTATCCATGGTTGGGCAGAGGCGCGCGCAGACAAGCCGGCTTTACGCGACGAACGAACAACGCTGAACTGGGCGCAAGTTGCAGATAGGGTAGAACGGATTGCGGCGCGCCTGCAGGAAACCGGGCTGCAGCAAG
The DNA here is from genome assembly GCA_020630295.1 of Sphingomonadaceae bacterium. Lineage (GTDB taxonomy): Bacteria > Pseudomonadota > Alphaproteobacteria > Sphingomonadales > Sphingomonadaceae > Pontixanthobacter. The sequence continues at coordinate 28,284 of JAHDBR010000019.1, read as the reverse complement.
GGCAATCAGTGGCTATTTTGGGCACGTCCAGCGTCGAATACGGACTGGTATTTCTTGCCGCTGTCATATCTGGCGGAGTTGCGGCCCCACTCACAACCAGCGCCAGCCCCGAGCAATTGGAAGGCATGGCCAAGGATTCAGGTGCACGGCATTTGTTCATCGACCGCGCGAAGCTGACCGAGCTGGGCGACGGCTTCATGGCCGGGCTGGACCGCATTGTTTTGGACGAAGACCTGGATGGCTGGATGGCGCCGGAAGGCACGCGTTCATCTCCATTTGTGCCGCGCGGGGAAGAGCCGTTCAACATTATCTATTCCAGCGGTACCACTGGTATTCCCAAAGGGATTGTCCACTCGCACAAAATGCGCTGGTTCCAGTTCGCCCCTGCGGCTGCGCGGGCGTACACGCCGGACGCGCAAGCGCTTGCCTCGACCCCGCTCTACTCCAACACCACAATGGTTTGCTTTCTGTCATCGCTGCTGGCCGGGGCCTGCACGACGATTATGGGTAAGTTTGATACGGTCAAATGGCTGGAGAATGCTCAAGCCTACGGCGTGACGCACACTATGCTGGTGCCTGTACAATATCGCCGGTTGATGGAAGAGCCGCAGTTTGATGATTTCGATCTGTCTGCGCTGGCGCTCAAATATTGCACATCGGCCCCGTTTCCCGCGGATCTGAAAGCGCAGGTGCTGCGGCGCATGCCCGGCGCGCTGATAGAGATTTACGGAATGACCGAGGGCGGCGTCACCTGTTTGCTTTATGCGCATGAGCACCCTGACAAATTGCATACTGTCGGTCAGCCGGCGCCTGGCCACAGCTTGAAAGTGCTCGACGATGAAGACCGCGAAGTGCCGGCGGGAACGGCTGGCAATCTGGTAGGCATCTCGCCGGCAATGATGCTTGGTTACAAAAACCGTGAAGGTGACACGCGCAGTTCGTTATGGACCGATCCGGAAGACGGTTCGGTGTGGATGCGGATGGGCGATATCGGACGGATTGATGCGGATGGCTTTGTCGAGCTGGTCGGACGGGCAAAAGACATGATCATTTCCGGCGGGTTCAATATCTATCCGGTCGATCTGGAGGACGAACTTCTCAAAGAAAACGGTGTTATCGAAGCTGCCGTGATCGGGGTGCCCAGCTCTAAATGGGGCGAAACGCCGGTCGGCTTCGTAACCCTTGATCCCGCGTCAGGCATTTCTGCCGAACACATTCTGTCTGATGTAAATAGCCGCCTTGGTAAAACGCAACGCCTCGCGCGGCTACACCCGGTCAATGAAATGCCGCGTAGTCACATCGGCAAGCTGCTGAAGACAGAATTGCGCGCCAAAGCCGAACAGTTGGGTTTGCCTGATTAGCGGCGGCATGGACCTTGAAATGCCGATTTGAAATTCAGCCATTTCGTTACATCCGCTTACATTTGTCTGTCGGGAAAACTGACAGGTCTGCAATCGGCCGGTATGGCGTTAACCTTTGAAAGCCGCAGAAAAGCGGGAGAAATCAAAACTGGCATCGTTCCTGCTTTAACCTCAACATCTTTATTTGGGTGCGCCTTTTTGGTGAATGGCGACCTGGTGATGGGGGCAAAGGAATATGATGACCCGTACTGCAAAAATGGCGATTATCGGCGCCGCAATGACCACCGCAATGGCTGCACCTGTAAGTGCGACTGTTGTAGAGTATGACGTAACCGACGCGACAGACACTTCATGTTCGCACGGTTTGTGGACCAACAGTGTCGGCAGCGGCTGTGAGCGTAAGTTCTCGTTCCAGGACGGCACGACTTTTACGCAGGACACCGACACCGGCACTGCGACCTTTACCGGCACTGCGATCAACAGCATTGGCCAAACAGCAATTCTTGATCTGTCATTTGACGGTTTCCAAGATGCGCTCGACCCCACGCAAGCCTATAAAGGCGGCGGCGGTGCTTATGATCCGTCGACAATGGACTTCTACTCCGGCGCAGCCGGCACCATCACTATCGATGGCGCGACTTATACGCTGAACCCTGCAGATTCGCTTGCTGGCACAACCACACTTCAGGTTGGCGCAGGCGCTAATGACAAAACCGGCGATTTCGGCGGCTCCGCGTGGCTGAACATTCTTGACCCGTCAGGCTGGTCGATCCCGCATTGGGATATCAACTTTGACCTGACTGCACGTCCGGGCACTCCGGTTCCTGCACCTGGCGGAATGGCACTGTTTGGTCTGGCACTGATCGGCCTGTGGGCTGGTCGCCGCCGCCGCGCTTTCGCCTGATTTTCAGGTAAACATTCCAATCCGGAAAGGCCGGTTCAGCATATGCTGGGCCGGCCTTTCTTTTGTACCGTCTGATCGCACTTGTCCCAAATGCGAAATACGCCGGAATACTCTCCCTAGAAACTGGGCATTTGGTTAGCGGTTCTTTAGGACGATTTTGCTATTTCCAACACCATGACATTTAAACGCAAAATCTCGCTCTTGGCCCTACCTTTGGCGCTGACCCTTTCAGCCTGCGGAATCTCGGAAGGTAGTCCCGAAACGCTAGCGGCCGAAGCACTGGAGTCCGGTGATTTAGGGGCGGCGCGCCTGCATTATGCGCAAGCGATAGATGCGCAGCCGGCCAATACCGAACTACGTCTGAAATATGCGGAAGCATTACTGGCTCTCGGGGATGGGGTTGGCGCTCAGGCGGCTCTCGAAGCATTGCCTCAAGATCAGCGCATGACGGGCCAAGCCGCCAGCCTGATGGGGCACGCAAAACTGCTACAAAGGCAGGCCGAGTCCGCGCTTACATGGGCAGACAACGCTGGCGCTGATGACCCGCTTGCCAGCTGGGTCAAGATTGGTGCGCATTTGCAAATGGAGGATGAAGATACTGCAGTCGCAATCGCGGATCGAGCGGTGGAGACGCATCCCAAAGATGCACGGCTGCTGGCCTTGCGCGGAGAAATAGCATTGGGTCGCCGACAGATTGGCCCGGCAAAAACATTCTCCGATCGCGCCTTGGATGCGGATAAAGGCTCGCTCGAAGCGCAAACGCTGGCGGGCAAGCTGGATCTCATGCGCGAAGATTTTGCCGAAGCGGAAGAACATTTTGCGGCCGCCGTTGCGATAAACCGGTCCATCGTGGGCCCGCGCCTGTCCTTGGCTGCGGTGCAGGCCGATATGGGCAAACTGGATGAGGCGACCGAAACCCTTGATGCCGCGCGGGAGATTGCGCCGGGTCATCCGATGGGGATGTTTCTCGACGCAAAACTGGCATTCGTAAAAGGTGATCTGGATAGTGCACATTCCACGATGCAGGATGCCGAATCGCAATTGCGCAAAGTACCTGCCGCGCAATTGCTGATGGGCGAAATTGCCCATTTGCGCGGGAATCATGAACAGTCGATCGCCTTTCTCCGTCCGTTCGTGCGTAACAATCCCGGCCATATGCAGGGCGCAATTGTCATGGCGCAGGCGCTGGTTGCGGTGGGTGAGACCGAACGTGCTTGGGCGGTTGTTCAAACACCGGCGAAACGCGCTGCTGCACAGCCGCAATTATTGGCACTGGCATCACGTCTGGCGCAGGAAACCGGCCGCGATGATCCCTTCGCTGCGCGTTTAGGCAGCCAGCAACCACCCGAAGATCTATCGCAGAAATTATCGCAAGCGGATGCCGCAATTGCCAAACGTGATTGGGAAACCGCACGGTCGATCTATGCCGATTTGCGCGGAAAGGGGATGGAGAGCAATGCGCTGGTCCTGAACAATGGCGCATTGGCCGAGCTGGAAACAGGCAATTTGGGACAGGCGCTGACGCTTGCGCGCCGCGCCGCTGCGCTCACCCCGGATGATCCGCAAGTAATGGACACTATGGGCTGGGTTTTGCTGCAATCAAAGACCAACAACGCAGAAGCCTTGCGCTGGCTTGGCCAGGCGAGGAACGCGCTTCCCGGAAATCTGGAAGTAAGATGGCACTATGCCGCCGCTCTCGCTGCCAATGGCCGCAAGGCCGAAGCGCGCAAAGCGGTTCAGGATGTACGCGAATTTGCCGATGCGGCACAGCGCGAACATATCGATAGCTTGCTTGCGCAGCTCTAAGCGCCCTGAAATTTCGCACGTTAGGAAAAAAGGGAGACGCGGCTGCTTCCGTTATTAGGGGGAACTGGAGCAGCCGCGTCTCTAATCGCCAACTTGCCTGAACGGGCGGCCATCGGGCCGGGCGTTCCACTGCACTCGCAGGCAGCAGCAATATTGGCCAGATTGCGAAATCACGCGGGAGGAGGGAGTGCGTGTGCCGTCAATCTGTGTCACCGGGGCCAATTCGGGAGAGAGGGAGGAGTGGCCGCCGGTTCAAAGGTGAAATAATGTTGCGTCAGAGTTTATACAAATGAGAAAATCTGTATCTTAGTTGCATAAATTGCAACAATAGTTTGATCTGCGATCAGGCGATAGTCGGGCTCAGGAAAATCCCGCTCAGTGCAGCAGCGAAGATAAAGGCGAATGTTCGTTCAGTCAGGTTGCGCATAATAATATCCTTTGTTTGATGTGCTCGGTTGAGCGTTGTTGCGTCTGAAATACCATTCGCAGCTGGCGCAATTTTGGTTACACCGTTTGAAATTTCCTTACGCCCATGCGCGTTTTACTCGGTCACAAATCGCTCTGAGGATATTGCCTGTGTAAGAGCCGCTTTGGCAGGTTCCTCGTGCTTGCCAGCATCGCAGCGCCGCCGTATCGCTGCGCGCCATGGACCAAGCACATCTTCCCGATTCCATCCTTATCGTCGACTTTGGCAGTCAGGTTACCCAACTGATCGCACGCCGCGTGCGCGAGGCGGGTGTATATTCTGAAATCGCCCCTTTCAGCATGGCGGAGGAGGCATTCCACCGGATGAAGCCTAAAGGCATCATACTATCCGGATCGCCTGCGGGCGTCCCTGATGAAGGTTCACCGCGCGCACCGGATATTCTGTTTGACGCGGGCGTTCCGATATTGGGGATCTGCTACGGGCAGCAAGTGATGAGCCACCAGCTGGGCGGTGAAGTTCGCCGTGGCCACGAAACGGGCGAAGGCGGCGAATTTGGCCGTGCATTTCTGACCGTGACCAAAGAATGCGCGCTATTCGATGGAATGTGGGATGTGGGCGAACGCCATCAGGTATGGATGAGCCACGGAGACAAGGTCACAAAATTCGCGCCCGGATTTGAAATTGTAGCCACTTCGGACGGCGCGCCATTTGCCGTAATCGCGGATGAGAAGCGCAAGTTCTACGGCACACAATTCCATCCCGAAGTCGTCCATACGCCCGATGGCGCGAAGTTACTCGGCAATTTCGTTCGCCGCGTTTGCGGCCTCAAGGGTGACTGGACGATGGCCGCCTATCGCGACACCAAAATCGCCGAGATCCGCGACCAGGTGGGTGACGGCAAAGTGATTTGCGGCCTGTCGGGCGGAGTAGACAGTTCGGTTGCGGCCATTTTGATTCACGAGGCAATCGGCGATCAGCTGACCTGCGTATTCGTTGATCACGGCCTGCTGCGTCTGGACGAGCGGGCGCAAGTCGAGAAGATGTTCCGCGATCACTACAATATTCCGTTGGTCGTGGTGGATGCCGAAGAACGCTTTATGGCGGGTCTTGCGGGCGTTTCCGACCCGGAAAAGAAGCGCAAATTCATCGGCGGCGAATTCATCAACGTGTTTGAAGAAGAAGCCGCGAAGATCGGCGGCGCTGATTTCCTCGCGCAAGGCACTCTGTATCCTGATGTGATCGAGTCAGTCTCGTTCACCGGCGGACCCAGCGTGACGATCAAAAGCCACCATAATGTTGGCGGCTTGCCAGAGCGGATGAATATGCAGCTGGTCGAGCCTTTGCGCGAATTGTTCAAGGACGAGGTGCGCGATCTGGGCCGCGAATTGGGCCTTCCCGATATGTTTGTTGGCCGTCACCCGTTCCCTGGTCCCGGCCTTGCCATCCGCATTCCGGGTGAAGTGAATAAGGAACGCTGTGACATTCTGCGCAAGGCGGATGCGATCTATCTTGAAGAAATTCGTAACGCCGGATTGTATGATGCGATCTGGCAGGCATTTGCGGTGCTGCTGCCCGTTAAAACCGTAGGCGTGATGGGCGATGCCCGCACCTATGACAGCGTCTGCGGCTTGCGCGCCGTTACCAGCACCGACGGGATGACTGCGGATGTGTACCCATTCGACGCCAGCTTCCTGACGCAATGCGCAACACGGATTGTGAACGAAGTGCAGGGCGTGAACCGCGTGGTTTATGACTATACTAGCAAACCGCCCGGTACGATTGAGTGGGAATAGGTTTTGCCGATTTGCTTCTGGCTGAACGGCGTGCCTGATTCTGCCGGAGAACGGTAAAGATAATGGATGCGTGTCGTGCCCGATGAAAGCCGAACTCTCAGCCCGCTGTCGCTCGCCTTTCTGACCGCGCTTGCAATTCTTGCCTTTGCCGGAAATTCTCTGATTGCGCGTATGGCGCTGGCTAATGGCGCGATTGAAGCAGGCGCATTTTCGGTCATCAGACTTGCTGCGGGTGCCGCCATTCTAGTGCCCTTCATTAAGGCCCGCCCGACGATGCAGGATGCACGAGGAGCGCTGCCCCTGCTGATCTACATTGCGGGCTTTTCCCTCGCATATGTCACGCTGTCTGCGGCTACGGGCGCATTGATACTGTTCGGCTGCGTGCAAGCCAGCATTATGACAATCGGCGTGATACAGGGCGCGCGCCCAAGGTGGAACGGTTGGGCCGGATTGGGCATCGCTTTGGCGGGACTGGCCTGGTTGTTCCTGCCCGGAAGCGAAGCGGTGCAACCGGCCGCGGGCGCGATGATGGCAATCGCTGGCGCGGCGTGGGGTGTCTACACCATCATTGGCAGAGGGGCCCGCGATCCCGCCCGCGATACGGCTGTGTATTTTCTGATCGCAGCTCCGCTGTCTCTGCCTTTGCTGTTGCTTGATCAAAGCGCGCCATCGGCTTGGGGTGTGGGTCTCGCGATTGTTGCCGGTGCGCTGACATCGGGTCTCGGCTACGTGATTTGGTACCGCGTCGCTCCGCTTTTGAAGCTCGCCACCAGCGCGTCGGTGCAATTGGCCACACCGATCGTGGCGGCTCTCGGCGGAGCAATATTGCTGGCCGAGCCGCTCACTGCGGATATCGCAATTGCCGGAGGGCTGATCATCGGCGGGATATTGATGACCATCCGGCGCTGAGCACGGAACGTTAAGGCCATTCCGGCGCTATTTGCCTATGGGCCAGACGCTGGATAGCCAAGAGATCGAAACTGTATTCCGTATTCTGGCGGAACATATGCCGGGCCGCACACGCGGCGCCAAAGGTCCGAAGGGGCAGCCCGATGCGTTTCGTTCCTGCATCTCCTGTATGCTATCCGCACAGTCTCTGGACAGGAATACAGCCAAGGCTGCACATCAACTATTTGCGCTTGCCCAAACGCCGGAGGAGATGCTCGAACTGGATGACCGCGCCATTGCTGCGGCGATCAAGCCGTGCGGTTTGTACAATGTGAAGACCCGCAACATCCGCAAATTTTGCGAGACTTTGATTGCAGAGCATGGCGGGCGTGTACCGGACACGCGTGAAGGGCTGCTGGGTTTGCCGGGAATCGGCCGCAAATGCGCGGATATCGTGTTGAGTTTCACCTTCGGAAAAGACGTTATCGCGGTGGATACACACGTTCACCGGGTCTGTAACCGGATCGGGCTGACCAATGCGAAACTCGCTGACGCTACGGCACGGCAGCTTGAAGCGCGTGCGCCCGAATGGGCCTTGCGAGACGGACATTTCTGGCTCATTCAGTTCGGCAAGCGAGTGTGCACTGCGCGCGCTCCGAAATGCGAAAAATGCCCTGTTTCCGGCCATTGCAAATGGCTCGCGAAGCAGGAGGCTAGCTGATTTGGGAGAAGTGAAATGAAGACCGCAATCACAGAAATGTTTGGCATCCAGCATCCGATTATTCAGGGCGGAATGCATTATGTCGGATTTGCCGAAATGGCGGCGGCGGTTTCCAATGCGGGCGGGTTGGGCATCATCACTGGTTTGACGCAGAAAACCCCTGATTTGCTGGCGAAAGAAATTGCCCGTTGTAAGGAAATGACGGACAAGCCGTTTGGCGTAAACTTGACATTCCTGCCCACGGTCAACGCGCCCGATTATCCCGGCTATGTCAAAGCAATCATCGAAGGCGGGGTGAAAGCGGTTGAAACAGCCGGTAACAATCCTGCACAAGTGCTGCCTTTCTTCAAGGAAGCCGGCGTTAAGGTGATCCACAAATGCACCAGTGTGCGGCACGCGCTAAAGGCGCAAAGCATCGGCTGTGATGCTGTGTCGGTTGACGGATTTGAATGCGGTGGCCACCCGGGCGAGGATGACGTGCCGAACTTCATCCTGTTGCCGCGCGCGGCGGACGAGCTGGAAATTCCATTTGTTTCGTCTGGCGGTATGGCGGACGGACGTTCGCTGATGGCCAGCATCGCGATGGGCGCATCTGGCATGAATATGGGCACGCGCTTTATTGCCACAAAAGAGGCACCGGTTCACGAAAACGTGAAGGCGGCGATTGTCGCAGCGTCCGAACTGGATACGCGCCTTGTTATGCGTCCGCTGCGCAATACAGAGCGCGTGATGACCAATGACGCCGTGGAACGCCTGCTGGAAAAAGAGCGTGCACTGGGCGCGGATTTGAAATTTGAAGACATCATCGAGGAAGTTGCAGGTGTTTATCCGCGCATCATGATGGAAGGCGATATGGACGCTGGTGCATGGAGCTGCGGCATGGTGGCGGGCCTGATCAATGACATCCCGACCTGTCAGGAATTGATCGACCGGATCATGGGCGAAGCGGAAGAAATCCGTCAGCGCATGAACGCTATTTCCGCCTGATCGGGCTTACCAGCCCTGACCGGTTTACCAACGAAGCCCTTCGGCAATGGCCTGCGCCTCTGCCGGAGTGGTTTGGCGGCCGAGAATATCGTTGCGATGCGGGAAGCGGCCAAACCTGGCAATCGCATCGTGGTGGTTCTCTGCAAATGATAGATTCTCAGGTAAGTGAGCGCTGAAATAGGCGACGCTGGCATCCTGGTCAGCCAGATTTTCACTGTGCATCAGCGGCATTGCTACGAATTGCCGCTGTGCAGCCGCTAAGTCTTTGTCCCATCCACTGGCGATGAACTCTTTCGCGATCCGCAGTGCCAGCGGATCCGTTGCAAACGCTTTCGGCGTGTCACGGTGAATGTTGCGCGGGACCTGATCGAACAGCAAAATGGCTGCTTGTGCGGTGCGGGGATCAGTCAGGAAATGGCTGGCGGGACAGCCGGATTGCTGATCAAGTGTGCCGGAAAACTTGCTTCGCAGCAGATCATCCACAGCGTCACCGCCGCGAAACCAGTCTTTCTGGTCCAGCTTCGTAAACCACACATCGAGCAAGTCAGCCGCCCATGTGGGCGTAACCTCGGCCATCAGGCGCGATCAGCTTGCTTTGCGATAGGGGACAAACTGGCCGAGAAAAATATTGCCTGTATATCCGCCGTGGAACCGGTCGATCGTTGTTACGATAGTCGTGTTGCAAAGCCGGCTGCCAAAGCGGCGCGTTACCAGAGTATCGTCATTATCGATTGCACCGGGATCGCTCGGTATGTTCACATAGAGCGTGCGCCCGCTTTTATACACCAGCGCAGTTTCATCAATCATGGTGAGCTTCAGGTTCGGTAGTGTGCGAATGCAATTTTGCGGTTCACCGGCTACGCGGCCTTCGAGCATCTTGGCCAGCTTGATTTCGCCTTTGGTCGGCGCCGTAGAATCGTCCGCATAGGCGGAAGGTGCGGCCAGAAGGGCAGCAGCGGCGAGCGGTGCGGCGATTATCTTGGAAAGTTTCATGGCTCTACTCCTTGTCATATCATCCTGCGGCGGGCGCAGCGGCATTATCCGTCCGTTTCAATCTTGGTATAGGGTACAAACTCCCCGAGAACCAAAGTGGGTCCCGCAAACGATCCGGCACGGCTGCGCATTTCAAACTGGTCCGACCGGCAAAGCTGGCCGCCAAAGATGCGAAATACCGGCACATCGAAATCATCCAGAAACCGAACGCCGGTAGGCCGGTTGACGTAGATTGTTCTACCATCGCGAAATACCAGCGCAGTCCGGTCAACAATCTGCATCCGGTCACGCTGGGTGCGGGTCAGACAGGAAACGGGTTCACCCGCCTCTCGGCCTTCCAGAATTTCGGCCAGCTCGGCCTCTCCCTTGTCGTTATCCTTGGCCGCGGCCGATAGCGGCAAAGCGGCAGCCGCGATGGCGGCGATCAGGGCGATGGGTGTGGTGCGGTTTCGGGTCATTCGTAACTCTATATCATAAAGACGTGAACTGTGCCTGACTCCGGCCAGAATGCCGGTTTAAGCGGTCCCGCCTACGGTTAGTCCGCCTACCAGCAAAGTTGGCTGTCCCACACCGGCAGGTACAGATTGCCCGCCTTTGCCGCACATTCCGATGCCATCATCCAGCGCCATGTCATTGCCGATGCCCTGCACCTTGGTCAGCACGCTGGGGCCATCTCCGATCAGCGTGGCGCCCTTAATCGGCGCGCCCAATTTGCCGTTCTCAACCATATAGGCTTCGGTGCAGGAGAAGGTGAATCGGCCAGAGACGATATCCACCTGTCCGCCGCCAAACCCTTGCGCGAAAATTCCGTTCTTCATTCCGGCAAGCATTTCTGCGGGATCATCCTGCCCGCCGCGCATAAATGTGTTGGTCATGCGCGGCATTGGCGCGTGCTGGTAACTCTCGCGGCGGCCATTGCCCGTGGGCTGCACGCCCATCAGTCGCGCATTGAGCCGGTCCTGCATGTATCCTTTTAAGATACCATCTTCGATCAAGACGGTTTCCTCAGTTGGCGTTCCCTCATCGTCAATGGACAAGGAGCCCCGGCGGTCGGCAATGCTGCCATCATCGACAATGGTCACGCCCGGTGCGGCAACACGCTCGCCAATTTTGCCTGAAAAAGCGCTGGTGCCCTTGCGATTGAAATCGCCTTCCAGCCCGTGCCCGACTGCTTCGTGCAGGATAATACCGGGCCAACCGGGCGCGAGCAGCACCGGCATCTCTCCAGCTGGCGCATCGACGCTTTCCAGATTGACCATTGCCTGACGCACGGCCTCGTCCACGGCATGGGCGCAGGCATCTTCATCAAATAGGCGGTCATAGAGATAACGTCCGCCAAATCCGTAGGATCCGCGTTCGCGGCGACCGTTCACTTCGGCCACTATTGATACATTCAGGCGGACCAGCGGGCGGATATCGGTTGCACGGAACCCGTCGGCGCGAATAATTTCGACCACGTTCCAACTGGCTGCGAGCGAAGCGGTGACCTGCGACACGCGCGGATCACGCGCGCGCGCGACCTTGTCAATCTGTTCCAGCAAAGCGACCTTCTTTGCAAACGGGACTGCATCCAGCGGGCTGGCATCGGTATATAGCTTTTGGTTGCTGCGGCGCGGCGCAGGCGTGGTCTGTCCCGTGGCCGGATCAAGTAATTGCAATGTCTCGCCCGCGCGGCGGATCGCGGCGGCGCTGATGTCATTGGCATGGGCAAAGCCGGTCATCTCGCCCGAAACGCCGCGCAGACCAAAGCCCGAATCGCGCGAGTAATCCGCTGTCTTCAGCCGGCCATCGTCAAAGGTGAATGCCTCTGTGACGCTGTGCTGCAAATACAGCTCTCCATCGTCGCAACTGGCAAGTGTTTCTGCCGTGATTGCGCGGGCATCATCGGGAGTGAGTTTGCTGTCAGCGTATAGCAGTGAGCGCGGGTCGGTTGTTGTCATCAACCCGATATAGGGCGCTATCGTTCAAAAGTCAGGCATTCAAAAGTCACGCGACTTCGCAGCTACCCACGGGCACGATCAGCGGTGACCAGGATCGCCGCCTTCCGATATGTCTTTCAAACTGCTCTGGTCTGCGCCGTCTGCCGGGCCGCCTTCCAGCACGAAGCGGCGATCGCAATATCCGCAATCGACATAGCCGTGCTCGTCGATTTCCAGATAGACTTTGGGATGGCCCAAAGCTGCAGGACGGAAATTGTCGCCTCCGCGAATGGCGGTGGCACCGTCACACGCCACGCGGCGCGTATCGACTTTGAGGATTTCTGGCGGAGATGTGCTCATGCGCTTGCCGATAATTGGCAACGGCGCGCTGCGCAAGTCAAACGATGTGGGTACGGGCGCACAAGGCCTGCGCCATGGCAAGGCCGGTTACAGGAATTCCGGCATTGGCGCGCCAATTGCGGCCATAGCGACATTATGCGGCATTGTGCTGTGTACAGCCGCAGGACGGGCCGCTTCCAAAGAGGATTTGCCAAAACGGGCGGCGAATTTGCGCAAGATCTGTGTCATGGCCACGCGCTATAATGCCTGCACGCTAAAGTATGGTTAACGTGCAAATAACTATCCCAAGTCATCCAAGCCGTCACGTTCTCTCTTTACGCGATGGCGTTTCCGGCCTTAGGGCGGTGCCTATGAGCAATCCTCCTGCAATCCAGATCAATGATGTCGTAAAACGCTATGCCGGTATTGGCGGTGAAGAGGGCAAGCTGGCGCTGAAAGGCGTGAGCTTCGATGTGCCGGAAGGCGGCATTTTCGGCCTGCTGGGCCCCAATGGTGCGGGTAAATCGACGATCATCAATATCCTCGCCGGGCTGGTCACCAAAACCAGCGGCACCGCGCAAATTTGGGGCTTTGACATTGACGAGCAGCGCCGCAATGCGAAGCGGGCGATCGGGATTGTCCCGCAGGAAATTGTGTTCGATCCATTCTTCACGCCTTACGAGGTGCTGGAAAATCAGGCGGGTTTCTACGGGATTGCGAAATCGCTGCGCCGTTCCGAGGCATTGCTGAAAGCTGTGCATCTGGCGGATAAGCGCGATGCCTATGCGCGAACATTATCGGGCGGAATGAAACGCCGTCTGCTGATCGCAAAAGCGATGGTCCATTCTCCGCCAATTCTGGTGCTGGACGAGCCGACCGCCGGCGTCGATGTGGAATTGCGCCGCCTATTATGGGAACTGGTGCAGCAATTAAATGCTGATGGTGTGACCGTGGTTCTGACCACACATTATCTGGAAGAGGCGGAACAGCTGTGCGACCGCGTTGCGATTATCAATCACGGCGAACTGATCGCCAATAAACCCACCCGCGAAATGGTGGATATGGCGCGCGAGAAAATCGTTGCGGTCACGGTCGGGTCCGATCTTGCGTCTCCGCCCAGCCATGATGCCTTTGTCAAAACCGAACTGGTTGGCGAACGCGGTGTAGAAGTGACCTATAACAAGGACAGCCTGACCGCCGGACAAGTGCTGGCGATACTGCAGGAAAAAGGTCTGATCGTGGAAGATGTGACTACGCGGGAGGCCGATCTTGAAGATGTGTTTGTCAGCCTGACCAGCCGCACCGAGCAGGAGAACGCCTGATGTTGCTAATCATCGGAACCGTCCGGATGCCGGCGGAAAATCTGAACGAAGCCCGCTACGCTATGCAGGAAATGATCGAGGCTAGCCTGGCTGAAGATGGCTGTATTTCCTATGCCTATTCCGAAGATGTTATCGAACCTGGATTGATCCATGTGACCGAGATATGGCGCGATCAGGAGGCTCTTGATGCCCATTTTGAAAGCGAACATCTGATCGAATGGCGTGAAAATTGGGACCGCTTCGGCATCCATGACCGCGATTTGCAATTGATCGAAGGCGGCAAGGCAAAGCAGCTCTGAACGGCAGGATATGATGACCGACGCACAGGCACATTTTGACGTATTGATCATCGGCTCCGGTGCCGCGGGCCTGACGGCTGCACTGGCTTTAGCCGAGCATAAAAAGGTTCTGGTGCTTGCCAAGGGCGGGCTTGATGGCGGCTCTACGGCATGGGCGCAGGGCGGCATCGCTGCAGTGCTGGATGCTGGCGATACGTTCGACAATCACATTCGCGATACGATGGTTGCAGGCGCCGGACTGAACCGGCGTGAAACTGTGGAATTTGTGATCGAGCGCGCGCCGCGGTCTATCGAGCGGCTGGTCGAGCTGGGCGTGCCGTTCAATCAGGACGGGCTGGACGGCAAAGGCGGCAATTTGCACCTGACCCGCGAAGGCGGGCATTCGCACCGGCGGATTGTGCACGTTGACGATGCAACCGGTTGGGCGGTGCAGGAAGCGCTGCTAAATGCGGCCAACGCCAATCCCAATATCACTATGCTGGCAGGCCGCGCCTGCGTCGATCTGATTACTGGACGCAATGCGCAGGATTACTCCGGTTCGGGGCGCGTATGGGGCGCATATGCGCTTAACCAGAAAACCGGCGAGGTGGAGACTTATACCGCCCGCGCCACGATTATGGCCGCAGGCGGTGCAGGCCGGGTCTATCAATTCAGCACTGCCCCGCGGGGGGCAACCGGTGACGGCATCGCAATGGCGTGGCGGGCAGGTGCGCGCGTTTCCAATATGGAGATGATGCAATTCCATCCCACTTGTCTGTATAATCTGGAGGTCAAAAACTTCCTGATTACAGAGGCGGTGCGCGGCGAGGGCGGGCATTTGCTGCACCCGGAAACAGGCCACCGTTTTATGGCGGATTATGATCCGGAGCGGATGGAGCTGGCCCCGCGCGATGTGGTGGCACGTGCGATTGATGACCAGATCAAGCGGTACGGCCTCGACTATGTCCATCTGGATATCAGCCACCAACCGGCTGATTTTGTGACGCATCACTTCCCCACCATTCACGAAAAGCTGATGGGTCTGGGGATTGATATGACCAAGGGCCCCATTCCGGTCGTTCCGGCGCAGCATTATACGTGCGGCGGGGTGCTGGTGGGGCTGGATGCGCGGACCGATCTGCCGGGCCTGTGGGCGGCGGGCGAAGTAACCGAAAGCGGCTTGCATGGCGCGAACAGGCTTGCCTCCAACAGCTTGCTCGAATGTTTCGTATTCGGCGAAGCGGCAGCGCGCGATATTCTGGGCCGGTGGGATGAATTGCTGGAGCCGCCCGTAATCAAGGATTGGGACGAAAGCCGCGTGACTGATTCTGATGAAGAGGTGGTGGTTAAACAAAACTGGACGGAAATCCGCCGCTTCATGTGGAATTATGTTGGCATCGTGCGCACCACCAAACGGCTGGAACGCGCGCGCAACCGCATCCGGATGCTGACAGAGGAAGTCGAAGATTATTACGGCCATTTCCGCGTCACCACGGATTTGATCGAGCTGCGCAATCTGCTGCAATCGGCAGAGCTGATCGTCAATTCGGCATTAGACCGGCACGAAAGCCGCGGGCTGCATTACACGCTGGATTATCCCGAAACGGACAGCGTTGCGCGCGATACGGTTTTGGTGCCGTGAGATTGCGGCTTTCCGGCTTTCTTACGGCGGCCGCATTGGCTGCCAGTGGACCTTTATATGCGCATGAAGTGGGCGGCGGGCAGGCGGCCAGCAGCGCGGCTGCGGACAACATCATCGTCGTCAAGGCCCAGCGGTCAGGCGCGCCGATGTGGACGATTTATACACCAAATGGTGCCGTCATTCTGGTTGGCGAGATTGCGGCGGTTCCGAAATCGACGGAATGGTTCCCGGACCTGCTGGAAGAAGCCACCGGCGAAGCGGACCGGGTGATCCTTGGCATCAAACCCAAAGTATCGCCGGGTGATATTTTGCGGATGATCTTTGCGGGCGGTAAACTGACCAAGCTGCCCAAAGGCACCGTGGCCGATGATTTTCTCGATAGCGAACGCAGCGCCCGTTTGGAGGCGCTGGAAGAACGCTATGACAAGGATTATTCGCGCCGCAGCTTTCTTATGACGTCGTTTGATTTGCTTGCACGGCGGCTTGGTTTCACTCGCGACACCGGCAAGGATGCAACCGACGTGGTCAAGAAAGCCGCACGGAAGGCGGATGTGCCGCGCGAACCGGTAGGAACAGTGCGCGGTGAAGACCTGCTCGACAGTCTGGCCGAAGCGCCGCCGGAATCGCATCTGCCCTGCCTCGATGCCGCGATGGAGGCGACCGAACAAGGGGAAGAGATTATCGCACGGCGCGGTGCAGATTGGACGGCATCGCGCATCCCCGCGGTTATGGAAAACCCTCTGGAAATTGCGCTAGGCCGCTGCTGGCCGTGGGCGGATGACGAGGTTGGCGGTGAATTAAGAGGTCAGTGGGTCGATGCGATTACCACTGCCGCACAGGCGGATGGCACGACGCTGGCGGTGGTGCCGCTAAGAATCCTCGCCGAAGATAATGGCGTGCTTGACCAGCTGGAAAATAGCGGACGCACCATAAACGGGCCGGTTTGGCGTAAGGCCGCCAGCAACTGAGAACAGCACGCCAGCCAGTTAAGGGTTACGGCGTGTATTCCTGACTGCCGTTCGCGCCTTCACCGGCAGCGGCAATCATATCCATGAAGTTGCGCGCTGCTTCGCGGTCTGCCTCATCCTTGAAAGCCACATCCAGATCTGGTGCAGCGTCCAGCATATAGAGCAGGCTCCATAGGCCAAAGCGTTTGCCCGCGTCCTTCTCCATACCCAGATCGACCAGCATCCGGTCAGTCGCAGCGGGTATCGCATCGACTTTGACCTCCGCCAGATCGGTGGTGCCAAAATAGCGGAGCAGCAGGTTTTCCATATCCATGCGCCGCGGATAGGCGTTTTGTGCGCGTGCATCCAATCAAATCCGTTGGGCGAAATGAAATCAGTTGCTAGAGGCGCAGCCATGCTCACCATTGATGATGTCACTGTCCGGCTTGGCGGCCGCCCGATTCTCGAACACGCCAGCGCCGCGATACCGCATGGTGCGCGCGTCGGGCTGATCGGCCGCAATGGCGCGGGCAAATCGACATTGATGAAGACGCTGATTGGCGAGATCGAGCCGGATGAAGGCGCGGTGACCCGGTCTTCGAAAGTCCGGTTGGGCTATATTGCGCAGGACGCACCCAGCGGCACTTTAACGCCGGAAGAGGTCGTGCTGGCCGCCGATGTCGAACGCGCCGAGCTGCTCGAGGAATCGGAAAATTGCACCGATATGGACCGGCTGGGCGATGTGCATGAACGGCTGCTGGCAATCGACGCCTATAGCGCCCCTTCTCGTGCAGCACGCATCCTGACCGGGCTGGGTTTTGACGAGGAAATGCAGCGCCAGCCGCTCGACAGTTTTTCAGGTGGCTGGAAAATGCGCGTTGCGCTGGGTGCGTTGTTGTTTTCCCAGCCCGATGTGTTGTTGCTGGACGAGCCGTCCAACCACCTCGATCTGGAAGCCACTTTGTGGCTGGAGAATTTCCTGAAAAGCTATCCGGCGACTTTGCTGGTCATCAGCCACGAACGCGATTTGCTGAACAAGGTGGCGGATCATATTTTGCATCTGCAAGGAGGGCGGCTGACGCTGTATCCCGGCGGCTATGACAGCTTTGAAAAACAGCGCGCCGAACGTGCGGCGCAGCTGGCATCGGCCAAGGCTTCACAAGATGCGCAGCGGGCGCGCTTGCAGGATTACGTAGCGCGCAACAGCGCCCGCGCCTCGACTGCCAAACAGGCGCAATCCCGCGCGAAGATGCTGGCCAAGATGCAGCCGATAGCCGCGCTAATGGAAGATCCCTCGCTCAGTTTCGATTTTCCCAACCCGGCTGAATTGAAACCGCCGATGATTACCATGGATATGGCGGCCGTGGGCTACACGCCAGAGGTGCCGATCCTGCAACGCGTCAGTCTGCGGATCGAGCCGGATGACCGGATCGCGCTGCTGGGCCGGAACGGCAATGGCAAGACGACACTGGCCCGCCTGCTCGCCGCGCAGCTTCCGTTGATGGAAGGTGAAGTAAACGCGCCGGGCAAGATGAAGGTCGGCTATTTCACGCAGTATCAGGTGGAGGAGCTGGCAGGCGATGACACGCCGCTGGAGCATATGACCCGCGCGATGAAGGGCAAGCCGCCCGGCGCCATTCGCGAACAATTGGGGCGCTTCGGCTTTTCCGGTAACCGTGCGACGCAGAAAGTCGCCAAACTCTCGGGCGGAGAACGCGCCCGTCTGGCATTGGCGCTGATTACCCGCGATGCGCCGCACCTGCTGATATTGGACGAACCGACCAACCACCTCGATGTGGATGCCCGCGAGGCATTGGTGCAGGCGATGAACGACTATAGCGGGGCGGTAATCCTGATCAGTCACGACCGCCATATGGTGGAACTGAGCGCAGACCGGCTGGTGCTGGTTGATGAGGGAACAGCCAAAGAATATTCAGGCAGTATGGAGGATTACATCGACTTTGTGCTGGGCAATAACCAGCCGAAGAATGATGAAAATGCGGGCACCAAAAAGGGCAAATCGAAAAAGGGCAAGCGCGGGGCATCGGCGAAAGACAGGGCCGCGATCCGCAGTTTGCGCGCCGAACTGAGCCAGGCGGAAAAGCGCATGGCCAAGCTGCAAGCGGACCGCACCGCTATCGATCAGGCAATGTACGAGCCGGACAAAGCCGCCAAGGCGCTGGCCGAAAAGCCGATGAGCGATCTCCTTTCTAACAGGGCGCAGCTATCCGATCAGCTGGAGGAGGCAGAAGCCGAGTGGATGGAGCTGGGCGAACGGCTGGAGCAGATCGAACAGGGCTGAGCGCCCTTGCGCAGGCCGCGCAATTATGGCCAAGAGGGAGCGATAAGTAGCAGGATAAAACGTATGCCCTCGATCAAAGCCAACGGAATTGACATTCATTACGAAGATCACGGTGACAAAAACGCGCCGCCGATGCTTCTGATCATGGGCTTTGGCGCGCAATTGACGCTGTGGCCGATCGAACTGGTCGATGCGCTGGTGGAGCGCGGCTTCCGCGTGATCCGCTATGATAATCGCGATATTGGCCTTAGTCACAAGTTTGACGGGGTGAAGGCGCCCGGCATTATCAAAATGACCATTCTGAACAAGTTCGGCATCACGCCCAAAGTGCCCTATACTCTGGCCGATATGGCGGATGACGGCGCGGGCCTGCTGGAGGCGCTGGGCATTGAGCAGGCGCATATTGTCGGGGCGAGTATGGGCGGCATGATTGCGCAGCACGTGGCGGCGAAACATGCGGACAAAGCGAAATCGCTTACCTCCATCTTCTCAACCACCGGAAACCCGAAATTGCCTGCGGCGAAGAAAGAGGCGATGAAGGTTCTGATTACACGCCCCGCCAGCATGGAAGAAGATGTGCTGGTAGAACACGGCATGAAATTGTCGCGTACGATTGGCAGCCCGGCCTATCCGGCAGAGGAAGACCGATTGCGCACGCGGGTACGGGAAACTGTCCGCCGCAGCGTCTATCCCGAAGGTCCCACGCGCCATCTGTCCGCCATCGTCGCAGACGGGGACCGGCGCTCTATGCTCAAAGATGTGACGGTGCCGACACTTGTTTTGCACGGCGAGGATGATCCGCTCGTGCCGGTAGAAGGCGGCCGCGACACCGCAGCCAGCATTCCGGGCGCGCACATCAAAACCTATCCGGGCTGGGGCCATGATTTGCCGATGGAGCTGGTGGAAAGCATTGCCAACGATATTGCCAGCCATGCCAAGGCACATGATTAAAGTCTGATTGCTGCGTTGTACCGGGCGGGTCTGAAAGCGCTTCTTGGCGGCGTTAATCCGGAGCATCCGGCGGAGCGGTAACCGCCAGCGCGGCATATGCTCCGTATGTCGCAACGGCGAACGGCACGAGATAGGTCAGCGCCAGCTTCCAGAATACCGGCGTTCCGCCTTCTATAATAACATCACCCTGATTGATCGCATTGAGCAGCGTCCCGATAATGATCGCAACGCTTATTGAGCGTTTCAAAACCGGGCCGGACAGGCTGGCCGCGAGCGGGCCTGTTTGGCGAATATTTTCTCTGCCCATTTTAATGCTCCAATCAGCGTTTTCACGAACGAAAATTACACGCCCCGATTCGATTGAATCAAAGCCCTGAAACGTACTTTTCCCGCGAAATATTTTTTCACGGATTCATTTTTGGGGTTGATGGATTCAGAAGCCGAGGATTTCTGCCGCGTCGCTGCGTTGCAGCAGACTAACACACCCCACATCTTGGGGGTTCGAACATGGTAAAATACCATTTACCCTCTTGCGTCCGAATCCATACTGATTCAGTATCTAGTGGTTCGATTGCTGGGGACACCTACTAGATCGTGTTGTTCAAGGCGTTAGCCGCTGGGCTGGCGCGGGGATGATTCGGCCTGTTTGGGGGAAGAGGAACAGTCGGGCTGTGGGCAGCTGGGGGATAAGTAATTCACCGCTACTCGGATGAAAAATGCTAGGTAGGATGCGATCCTGCCGATTCGAACGAATGCGGAACATCGGTGCGCAGGCGCGGTTGTTCAAACTGATAGGGACGGGCGGGACTACATATGGATTTCAGAACTGGAGATGATGCGGCAATGGGCCTCGAGGAAAATGGCGAAATCACGTTGGATCGTGACGATGCAGTATCTGAAAAAACCACCACTAAGGCTAACACCAATGATAAAAGCGCAGTGAGCATGGATGTAGCCGATAAGGGCAGCGAAGATTTGGTGGCCGCAAAGGCTGGCGAGGCTTTGGGCGAAGCGATGAAGGCTGCCGCCGCTCCGGTTGACGACAGCAAGAAGGTGAATGACCGCCGGTTCAACATCGTCACCGATTCTTCGCGCGACGAATTGCTGACAGAATTCGGCAAGGAAACACTGATTGACCGTTATCTGCTGCCCGGTGAAAGTTTCCAGGATCTGTTTGCCCGTGTGGCCGATGCCTATGCCGATGAAGGTGACGCGGAACACGCGCAGCGCCTGTATGATTACATCTCGCGTCTATGGTTCATGCCTGCAACGCCTGTGCTGTCCAATGGCGGCACCGCGCGCGGTCTGCCGATTTCCTGCTATCTCAATTCCGTTTCAGACAGTCTCGACGGGATTGTCGGCACTTGGAACGAGAATGTCTGGCTCGCGTCAAAAGGCGGCGGCATCGGCACTTATTGGGGCAATGTGCGCGGTATTGGCGAGCCGGTTGGCCTGAATGGCAAGACCAGCGGCATTATCCCGTTCGTGCGGGTGATGGACAGCCTGACATTGGCCATTTCGCAAGGTTCGCTGCGCCGCGGTTCGGCCGCCTGCTATCTTGATGTCAGCCACCCTGAAATCGAGGAATTCCTCGAAATCCGTAAACCGTCGGGCGATTTCAACCGCAAGGCGCTGAACCTGCATCACGGTGTGCTGCTGACCGATGAATTTATGGAAGCGGTCCGCAATGGCGACCGGTTTGATCTGAAGTCACCCAAAACCGGCGAAGTGCGCGGCGATGTCGATGCGCGTTCACTGTTCCAGAAACTGGTCGAGACACGCCTTGCCACGGGTGAACCTTACATCGTGTTCAACGATACGGTGAACCGCATGATGCCGAAGCATCACCGCGAGCTGGGCCTGAAAGTTTCCACCTCCAACCTGTGCAGTGAAATTACGCTGCCAACGGGTATCGACCACCTTGGCAATGACCGCACCGCAGTGTGCTGCCTGTCTTCGCTCAACCTGGAAAAATGGGATGAGTGGAGCGGTGATAAGCGCTTCATCGAAGATGTGATGCGGATGCTCGACAATGTGCTGCAGGATTATATTGACCGTGCGCCCGAAGAAATGGCGCGCGCGAAATATTCGGCCATGCGCGAGCGTTCGGTTGGCCTTGGCGTGATGGGTTTCCACTCATTCCTCCAGTCCAAGAATATCACGCTGGAGGGCTCCATGGCGAAAGTCTGGAACCTGAAAATGTTCAAGCATATTTCGGGCAAGGCGGAAGAAGCCTCGCTGATCCTTGCGAAAGAACGCGGCCCGTGCCCCGATGCGGAAGAAATGGGCGCGATGGAGCGTTTCAGCTGCAAAATGGCAATTGCACCAACCGCGTCGATCTCGATCATTTGCGGCGGCACCAGCGCCTGTATCGAACCGATCCCGGCCAATATCTACACGCATAAAACCCTGTCGGGCAGCTTCATTGTAAAGAACCCGTATCTGGAGAAATTGCTGCGCGAGAAGTCGAAAGATTCCGTCAATGTGTGGAACTCGATCCTCGAAAATGGCGGCAGTGTGCAGCATCTCGATTTCCTCGATGACACCGAGAAAGCGACCTTCAAGACCAGCTTCGAAGTCGATCAGCGTTACCTGCTCGAATATGCGGCGGATCGCGCACCATTCATCGATCAGGCGCAAAGCCTGAACCTGTTTATCCCGGCGGATGTCGATAAATGGGATCTGATGATGCTGCACTTCCGCGCATGGGAGCAAGGCATCAAATCGCTCTATTACCTCCGGTCAAAATCGGTCCAGCGCGCCGGCTTCGCGGGCGGAGTGGAGGCAGACAACACCTCCACCGCGCCGGAAATCGAACTGAAAGCCGAATTGGGCGAGCAGCAGACCGATTACGAGGAATGTCTGAGCTGCCAGTAAGCCAGGAAAACGAGACTGCCGAAAAGGTCGAGCCACGAACGCTTCATGTTTCGTGGTTCGGCCTTTTTGCTTTTCTTGCCCTGTTTGTCATTTGGACGTTCGCAATCTTCTATCTTGGGCGTGAGCTGGGGATCAATACAGATTGCCTGGAATTGAGAACCCGTCGGTCTTCGTTGATCGAGATACCCGTATGCTCCCTGCGCGCAGGCCCGGCAGGTTGGCTCTACCTCGTATTCTGGGCGGCGCCGTTCCTGATTCTGAGAAAAACAATCAGGTCCAAGCTGGGGGATTAAACGATGCGAAGAACAGCCATGAAAATCGCGCCGTTACTCGCGATCACACTTCTCCTCTCCGCCTGCGCATCCCAGATCGATGCTGGCGTTGCAGATGATGCGGGTTCACCCGGATTTTTGTGGGGCCTGTGGCACGGATTTATCTTCCCGTGGTCCTTCATCGGATCGCTGTTTAATCCCGAAATTGCCGTTTATGCCGTGCCCAATCGCGGCGGGTGGTATGATTT
>JAHDBR010000019.1:0-5207 GCA_020630295.1 Sphingomonadaceae bacterium | reverse complement strand
TATGATCGGCATACTCGGACTACTTGCGGGGATGGGCCTGCTGATCTGGCTGGCGCTGCGCGATGTGAATATCATCTTCGCATCGGTCATTTGCGCGCTGGTGGTGATCGCCACTAACGGGCTGCCTTTTGCGGAAAGCCTCTCGCAATCCTACACTTTCGGCGATTTGGGCGCTTTCACCTTCGCCGGGCGGTTCTTCATGCTGTTTGCTGCGGGCGCAGTTTTCGGGCGGATCATGAGCGAAAGCCACGCCGCCACCAGCATCGCGATGGCGCTGGTCCACCGGCTGGGCGCGGACCGGACATTGTGGATCACTGTGCTGTCCTGCGCATTGCTGACCTATGGCGGCGTGGTCGTGTTCGTGGTGATTTTCGCGATGTATCCGCTGGGTCTGCGGCTGCTGAAAGAGGCGGATATCCCCAAACGCCTGTTCTGCGGCGCGGCGGCATTGGGCGCCGGCACATTCACGCTGACCGCGCTGCCCGGCACGCCGTCCATCCACAATGTCATTCCCACGCTGAAGCTGGGCACCGATCTGTTCGCAGCACCGCTGCTGGGCCTGTTCGGCGGCGCGGTGATGTTTGTGCTGGGAATGCTCTATCTGGAACGGGAGCGAACCAAGGCGCGCGCCAATGGCGAGGGGTTTGAACCGGGCCCGCGCGACTCCATTCCCGACTTTGCAGAGATCGAGAAAGACGTGCCGCATTGGGCGCTGGCGGTGCTGCCGCTGGTGCTGGTGATCGGCACTATTCTGGCCCCGCGCCTTCTTACACTGGCGGGCGTAGGTGAAGGGTCCGCTCTGCTGACATTCGCCAATAGCCAGCCGGTATTATGGCCGTCCATGGCGCTAATATTCGCCAGCATTGTTGCGATCATCATCTTCCCCAATATGCGCCGCGCGCCGTTGCAGGCGATGGGCAACGGCACGCAGGATGCGATTATGCCGCTAATGGCAACATCGGCGGTGATCGGGTTTGGCGGCGTTGTGGCGCAGACCGCGGGCTTTGCAACCTTCACTCAAAGTATCGCCGCGCTGGAGGTGCCGCCGCTCGTTTCGATGTTCGCTGCCGCCAGCACCGTTTCCGGCATTACCGGATCGTCTTCGGGCGGCTTGCAGATTTTCATGGCAACGATGGCTGACAGCTATCTCGCCATGGGCATCCCGCCAGAGGTGCTGCACCGCCTGGTCGCAATGGCCAGCGGCGGGTTCGATTCCCTGCCCCATTGCGGCGCGGTTATCGCCATGCTGACCATCACGCAGCTGACGCACAAACAGGGATATAAGGATGTGGGGGTTGTCACAGTCATCGTGCCAGTGGTCGCAACGCTGCTGACCGTAGGCTTGGCGATGATGATGTATTGAGGCCGTTCACGCCGGCCGGAAATAACGAAACCCCGGCCCCGCTCAACCGCTAGGGCGGGAGCAGGTACCGGGGTCTCTCACTGATCTGCGACCCTCATTGCCGAAGGGCGATCAATATATCTTACGCTATCATGCGTTTTCGAGCGTGGCCTTCGTGCCCAGGCCTTCTGGAATGCGCGCGTCCTCTTTCAGATAGACGCGGTTGTCGTCGATCTTTTCGACATCATCCAGCGACAGGAAATGGTGCATATCATCCGCGCTGTCCGATTTCGTCAGCTTGATTGAATCGTCCTGTACGGCGTCTACCGTTCCGACGTGTTCACCCTGACAATTGGCGACTTCCATGTGTTCTTTAATGCGTAGCTTCTCAAACATAGAGTAATTTCTCCTTCGTTTTGAATTGGTTATGTGAGTATAACGGGTGAGGGCCGGAATACGTTCCTCGGCTCGTCGCAGCTGATGCACGGCTCGTTCGGCGGCGTGATTCGTGCCGGATTCGGACCGTATTTTGCCAGTATTCGCGTGTGTACAGCGCAGGCTTTGAATTTGCAGGGCGGGCATGATCTTCGCGCCATCCCCGCATGATTTGCCCGAATCCGCAGGGCAGCGGGCTTCTTTCAAGGCAAGCGATAATTATCACCAGCAAACCACGTGCAATCTTTGCACTTGCTCTCGATTCTCAAATCTGATTCTGTAACAAGGGATAGCTATTTAAGACCCGATGGAGCCACAAGATGTCGTTGACCGAAGCCAGAAAGACCTACAAGCCGTTCGAATATCCGTGGGCCTATGATTTCTGGAAACGCCAGCAACAGATCCACTGGATGCCGGAAGAGGTTCCGCTGGGCGAGGATTGCCGTGACTGGGCGCAAAACCTGACCGATCACGAGCGGAACCTGCTGACGCAAATCTTCCGCTTCTTCACGCAAGCCGATGTCGAGGTGCAGGATTGCTACCACGATAAATATGGCCGCGTGTTCAAGCCGACAGAAGTTAAAATGATGCTCGCCGCATTCTCCAATATGGAGACGGTGCACATCGCCGCCTATTCGCATTTGCTCGACACTATCGGGATGCCGGAAAGCGAATATGGAATGTTCCTCGAATATGAGGAGATGAAGGCGAAGCATGATTACATGCAGGATTTCGGCGTCGATAATGACGAAGATATCGCCCGCACGCTGGCTATGTTCGGCGGCTTTACCGAAGGGCTGCAATTATTCGCCAGCTTCGCCATGCTGATGAACTTCCCGCGCTTCAACAAGATGAAGGGCATGGGGCAGATCGTCAGCTGGTCCGTCCGCGATGAAAGCCTCCACTGCGAAGGCATCATCCGTATGTTCCACGCATTCTGCGAGGAAACCGGCTGCCTGACCAAGGCGGTGAAGGAAGACATTATCGATTGCTGCCAGAAGGTCGTCCGCATGGAAGACGCCTTCATCGATCTGGCGTTCGAACAAGGCCCCGTGCCCGGCATGACCGCCAAGGAAATCAAACGCTACGTCCGCTACATCGCAGACTGGCGTTTGGGCCAGTTGGGCCTGCCCGCAATCTACATGGTCGAAGACCACCCGCTGCCATGGCTGGCCCCGCTGCTGAACGGCGTGGAGCACGCCAACTTCTTCGAACAACGCGCCACCGAATATTCAAAAGGCGCGACGAAGGGCGAATGGCAGGACGTATGGTCCAGCTTCGACAAGCGCAACAAAGCCAAAGTGGGCGACGAAGCGAATGACGTGGACGTCGATGACGGCCCCGGCCTGTTCGAAGATGACGGAGAACCGGTCGCGGCGGAGTAGGGGTGTCGTGGACAATTGAAGACATCCAAGATCTTCTGACGCTTGAGTCAGGCGAAAGTGAAATACTTGAGTTTAAAGCGGACCTTCCTGCGCGTTCCGATAAAGGTAGAGCGGAACTTCTAAAAGACGTTAGCGCCATGCTAAACTCGTCTGGCGGAACAATTATTTACGGCATACAAGAAGTTGACGGAAAAGCTGATTCGTTGTCAATTTCGAAGATAGAAAATGTCGATGAGACTATCAGAAGGTTCGCTCAGTTAGTTCAGACCAGAATTGAGCCTGCTGCTGAAATCAGATCGAGTGTGCTCACACTCACAGATGGCGAAGTGCTGATAGTTGAAGTACCCCAATCGTTTGCGGGGCCTTTCAGATTTAAGTTTAATGACAAATATCGTTTTGTGAAACGGTATGAGCGGCACATCGGTGATTTCACGTATGAGCAGCTTCGCTCAGCATTCTCCGCATCCAGTGATCGTCTTGATAAGATTGAGCGATGGTGGAAAAATGTCAGCCCGTCGGACTATTTTTCGAGGCCAATGTTAGGCGGGCCGCAAATGACATGCGCCCTAGTGCCGGTGGCATTCGACGGTCGAAATACTTTGCTTGAGCCCACGAAAGTGGAAAGTGATTGGCCTTCTATGATTATGAATGGCTGGGGTGGTGGTTCAAATGCATTCAATTATTTTGGATTGAGTTGCTTTCCCGGCGGCGTTTCTGGCGAAGTCAAAGCATTCACGCAGGCAGATCGCCGAGGCGCGATACTGGCTTGGCGATCACTGCGGTCATTCAATTATTCTGATAAAGACATGTTTTATGGCGCATGGTTCGTTGGCTTCATAAGATCCGCATTTCTAATGCAAAAGAAGGTGTTCAAAACATTTGGATTGACTGGGTCTTTTGTCTTCTTTGCTAGGTTGACCGGCGTGAATGGCTGGGAAATGAAAACCGTAGGAGGGAATGGTTTTGAAGACAGCCATGAAGGAACGATAGCAGATATCGAGGCGGGACCAGTATTCATTTCCGATATTGATGCAGTTGACGAGAGTACAGTAGAACTGTTTGCACAAATCGCCGACAGGCTTTGGCAAGCGTATGGCGTGGCGCGATGCCCGCGAAAGTTGTTGTCAGATCCGATCTAACCTTTCCTCACTCAAAGTTAAGGTAAGAATACCCTTTCCGGCTCTTTTGAAGACAACCGTTCTTTCGATTATCCGGCAACCAAATTTCAATCCATTCTTGCCATCTCGGCTCAATGGGAAAACTCGTTCCATTAAAAACTGGTCGCCCGCGGAAGTTGTCCGAAACGGTTTACACTGAAAGCGGACTGCGGCTTAGTCCCAAAGCAGAAGCGAAACGCGAATATTGGTTCGGCGCTGCGTTAGCGATGATCGCAGCTGGCACATTCTTGACCGTGTATTTCTGGTGAACCCCGAATACGTCATCTATTACCTGATCGTGATCAATTTCATCACCTTCGCCGCTTATGGCTCCGACAAAGCGAAGGCGGAGCGGGGGAAGAGCCGGACATCGGAGCAGGACTTGCTGTTCTATGCGCTGATTGGCGGCACGCCTGCGGCCTATGCGGCACGGGAGCTGTTCCGGCATAAAACGCGCAAGCAGCCGTTTAGCAACCGGCTGCATATGATCGCGATGGCTCAGCTTGTGGGCGTGGTGTTTTTGGGGGTTTTGTTTGTTTAGCCTCAAGCGCCGGCGTGCCCATCCGGGCACTTGGCTATCCTCGCTTTCGCTCCCTGACGGTCGCTGCGCTGCGGGCGGGCCGGTCGGCCCTGTGACTGCCGTGACCAAGTATCAAAGTGCCAGTTAGCTGGCTTGGAATGGATCGGTTCGCGACCAGCGAACCGCAAGCGCGACCGCGCGCCCGAGCTTATGCGAGGAAGCCAAGCCCACGGATGTGGGCGCCCGGCGTTTGAGGGGCCAAACAAACAAACATCCTCCTCCCCTCTCCCCCTCTCCAACGCTTTCCTACACTCGCCCCGCCGCGCTAAAACCGGCGGATGCCTCACCTTCGCGCTGCTGTCCTGCCC
>JAHDBR010000018.1 GCA_020630295.1 Sphingomonadaceae bacterium | reverse complement strand
CCACCGACATCGTCCGCGCGATCAGCCGGATCAGCTATTTCTACAAGCATGAAAGTTGCGGCCAGTGTACGCCGTGCCGCGAAGGCACAGGCTGGATGTGGCGCATGATGGAACGCCTGCGCACGGGCGATGCAGCGATTGAAGAAATCGATATGCTGCAACAGGTGACGAAGCAGGTCGAAGGTCACACTATCTGCGCGCTAGGCGATGCAGCGGCTTGGCCGATCCAAGGCCTCATCAAACACTTCCGTCCGGAGCTGGAACGGCGCATCGAAGAGCACAATGCGCAATTCGCGGAGGCGGCCGAGTGAAACGCTTAATCGCCTTTTTTGTCTCAGCCATCCTGCTCGCCGGGCCTTTATCTGCGCAGGATGACGACGACGGAAAGTTTGACCGCTTTCTTGATCCCGAGCTTCAAGTAGGGACCAGGTTTATGCGCGAAGCAGAAACCGCCGGGGAATCGGATGCTCGCAAGATGCAGAAGCGCTTGGCCCGCTGTATCTTTTTCCGCAACAAGGACCATGTTCGAAAACTGCTCGCCAATAGCGATTTTGACCGGATTAACTTTGATGCGCTGCCGTTTGACGAGCGGAACTTTTATGACGAGATTGACTTTGCCAAGTGCATAAGTAGCGCGACCACCGCATCCAGTTTTAAGCTGCGTGTGTCGATGCAATATTCGACTTTGCGGAATTTGTTGGCTGAAGAGGTCTACGTCAAAGACAATGCTGATGCTCCCGTTCTTGAGGAAGGTGCTCCGACGAAGGTTCCGGGCCGCGTCACTTTTGGACGAAGCAGTCCGCGGGCAGAAGTACTTGCCGAAGTTTCAGACTGCATCAGCTATCGCAACGGTGCTGTCGCGCATGAATTTCTTAGTGCGAAGCCCGGAACAAGTCCCGAGCTAGATGCTATTGAGAAATTGTGGCCCACTTTGCTGACCTGTCTTGAGACAGAGAATCCGCCAGAACTGAGCATTTCGATGATCCGGCAAATGGTGGCGGATGGCATGTGGGCACGCAGTCACTTTGATGCCTGGTCTGCGGCGCCTGTAGCGGATGATGCTTCGGAGGCTTCACTATGAAACGCCTGATTGCTTCTTTTGCGATCATGTTGATGGGGGCATCTGCTGGATATGCGCAGCCGGGCCCGCAATATGAGCGTGATGCGGTCAAACAGCGGGCTGCACTGGACCACTGGACGCGGTGTCTGGCGGCTGAGCAGGAAGATCGCGTGCGCGCGGTCCTGCTCGTCGATTACCGCGAGGATGACTATAAGTCAGAGCTTTCCAAACTGGCCCGCACGCGTGTGAGTGAAACCTGCTTTGAGTCCATCCCGCGCAGGTATCGGAAAATGCGTTTGGGCGGATTGCCGTTCGCAGGTGCGCTCGCTGAACAGATTATCGCTGAAGGCGATGAGAGCCTGTTGATGCGGTTGTCAAAAGCGGCGTTGACCCCTGACGTGCAGACATTCTCTTACACCGACAAGGCTGCGGTTTGTACGGTGAAGGGCGCGCCCCATCTGGTTGCCCAGCTGTTTGGCACCCAAGCTGAAACCGAAGCCGAAACAGCCGCTTTGTCTGCGCTGAAGCCCGTTACCGATTACTGTACGGCATCTGGTGCGAAAATTGAGGCATCGGCGCTGGCCATGCGCTCGATGTTGGCGACAGCGTCATACCGGGTTCTGGCTGCAGCAGAAACGAACAAAGCTATGAGTTTAGAGAGCGAACCGAATGCCTAAGGTAACTGTAGATGGACAGGAACTGGACGTTCCGGATGGCGCGACTGTGCTGCAGGCTTGCGAGCTTGCCGGCAAAGAGATCCCGCGTTTCTGTTATCACGAACGCCTGAGCATTGCGGGCAATTGCCGCATGTGTCTGGTCGAGGTGAAACCTGGACCGCCCAAGCCGCAAGCCTCCTGTGCACTTCCGGCCGCCGAAGGTCAGGAAATTCGCACTGACAGCGAAATGGTGAAAACCGCGCGCGAAGGCGTGATGGAATTTCTGCTGATCAATCACCCGCTCGATTGCCCGATTTGCGATCAGGGCGGCGAATGTGATCTGCAAGACCAGTCGGTTGCCTATGGCCGCGGCGGTTCGCGCTATACTGCGAATAAGCGCGCCGTGACCGAAAAATATATGGGTCCGCTTATTAAAACGGTGATGACCCGCTGCATCCATTGCACCCGCTGCGTGCGTTTCTCTGAAGAGATCGCCGGCGTGGACGAAATCGGCGCGATCTATCGCGGCGAGGATATGCAGATCACCACATATCTGGAACAGGCGGCAGGGCATGAAATGTCCGCCAATGTGATCGATCTGTGCCCGGTCGGTGCGCTGACATCGCGCCCCTACGCGTTTGAAGCGCGCCCGTGGGAATTGAAGAAAACGCTCAGCATTGATGTTTCCGATGCGGTTGGCGCGAATATTCGGCTCGACAGCCGTGGCCGCGAAGTTATGCGCGCGCTGCCGCGCATCAATGACGATGTGAACGAAGAATGGTTGAGCGATAAGGGCCGATATATGGTCGATGGCCTGACCAAGCGCCGTCTCGACAAAGTGTTCATGAGGAAGCGCGGAAAGCTGACCGAAGCCGGTTGGGACGAGGCATTCAAAGCGATTGCCAAGGCGAAACCGGGCAAGTCTATTGCAGCCATCGCCGGTGATATGGTTGATTGCGAAACAATGTTCGCGGCCAAGGCGCTGCTCGGCGCGATGGGCAGTAAATTGCTCGAAGGCCGCCAGACCGGTATGAATTACGATGTGTCGAATTTGGCCGCGGTCAATTTCAACACCACGCTGGCCGGGATTGAAACCGCAGACACGATCTTGATTGTGGGCAGTCAGGTCCGCTGGGAAGCTCCGCTGGTCAATGTCCGCCTGCGCAAGGCTGTAAAGAACGGCGCGAAAGTATTTATCATCGGGCCTGAGTGGGACACCACGTTCCCGGCTGAATTCCTGGGCGAAGATTTGTCCGTGCTGAACCGTATTCCCAAGGCGCTTGGCGATGCGATGAAGGGGGCGGAACGTCCAGCGGTCATCCTAGGCGGCGCGGCGTTGGCGAACGGTGCATTGGCTCCGGCGCTGAAGCTGGTGGACAAGTTCAAGCTCGTCAAAGATGGCTGGAACGGCTTTAACGTCTTGCACTTCTCTGCGGCGCGTATGGGCGGCCTGATGCTTGGTTATGCGCAAAAGAACGGCATGGCGGACATTGCGAAGGCGAAACCGAAAGTGGTGCTGTCACTGGGCGCTGACGAAATGGATTTCGAACCCTACGCAGACAGCCTGAAGGTCTATATCGGTCACCACGGTGACAAGGGCGCGCACGCGGCGGATATCATCCTGCCCGCCGCGTCCTTCGCCGAGAAAGACGGAACTTACGTCAACACCGAAGGCCGGGTGCAATTCGCGGAAAAATCGGTCTTTGCGCCGGGCGATGCGCGTGAGGACTGGACCATTTTGCGCGCGCTTGCCGATGCGCTGGGTGTGGATGTCGGTTTTGACAGCTTTGCTGAATTGCAAAGCGCGATGATCAAGGCTGTGCCTGCTCTGGGCGAGGAAGGGCTGGCTGATTACGGCGCGCTTCCCAAAGCGGACAGCAAGGCCAAGGCAGAAGGTTCGATTGCAGCCTATCCGATCAAGGATTTCTACCTGACCAACCCGATTGCCCGCGCCAGCGCAGTGATGCAGCAATGTTCTGCTGAACTGCTCCATGGTGATGCCATGCTGGAGGCTGCGGAATGACTGATTTCTTCCTCTCTCTCGGCATGAATTATGAGTTCGCGTGGTTCACTGCGACGATTGCGGGTATTTTGCTGATCGCGCTACCGCTTATGCTGGCGGTGGCCATGGTCATCTATGTCGACCGCAAGGTTTTGGGCGCGGTTATGCTCCGGCGCGGGCCTAACGTGGTTGGCCCGTTCGGCCTACTGCAAAGTTTTGCCGATGGTTTGAAAGTGTTCCTGCAGGAAACGATCATTCCTTCCGCATCGAACAAAGTGCTGTTCCTGCTTGCTCCGATCATCACCTTTACGGTGGCGCTGGCAGCGTGGGCGGTGATTCCGTTCAACTCCGGCGCGGTGCTGGCTGATATCAATGTGGGCTTGCTATACGTGCTCGCTGTGAGTTCGCTGGGCGTCTACGGCGTGGTGATTGCGGGCTGGGCGTCCAACTCCAAATATCCGTTTTTCTCCGCGATGCGCGCCGCTGCGCAGATGATTTCTTACGAAGTATCCATCGGGTTTATTCTGGTGTGCGTGGTGCTGTGGGCCAATTCGTTCAATATGAACGACATTATCGAGGCGCAGCGCGGACACGGGTTTGGCTTCATCAATGCCTTTGCATTCAATCCGCTATTATTCCCGCTATTCGTGATGTTCCTGATTTCGGCGATGGCAGAAACAGCGCGCGCGCCGTTCGATCTGACTGAGGCAGAATCCGAACTCGTTGCCGGGTATCAGACCGAATATAGCTCGATGTCCTTCGCGCTGTTCTGGCTCGGTGAATATGCGAACATCCTGCTGATGTGTGCACTGTGTGCGATCCTGTTCTGGGGCGGATGGCTGCCTCCGTTCGAATGGGAGCCGCTTTACTGGATTCCGGGCTGGATCTGGTTCCTTGGAAAGACGTTTATGTTCTTCCTCGTATTCAGCTGGACCTGGGCAACCGTGCCGCGGTACCGCTATGACCAATTGATGCGGCTTGGCTGGAAAGTATTCCTGCCGCTGAGCCTGCTGTTTGTATTCCTTGTTTCAGGATACCTTATGCTGACGAGGTACGCCCCGCTATGAGCACCCTCACACACCTGATTAAATCTTTCACCCTGTGGGAAATCGTCAAGGCCCATATGCTGACCTTGAAGTATTTCTTCAAACCCAAGGTGACGATCAACTATCCGTTCGAGAAGAACCCGCTGAGTCCGCGTTTTCGCGGGGAGCACGCCTTGCGCCGCTATCCCAACGGGGAAGAACGCTGCATCGCGTGCAAGCTGTGCGAGGCTGTTTGCCCGGCGCAGGCGATTACGATTGAATCCGAACCGCGCGATGACGGCAGCCGCCGGACCACGCGGTATGACATCGACATGACCAAATGCATCTATTGCGGCTTCTGTCAGGAAGCGTGCCCGGTGGATGCGATTGTCGAGGGTCCGAACTTTGAATACGCAACCGAAACACGCGAGGAATTGCTGTACGACAAGGCGAAATTGCTGGCCAACGGGGACAAGTGGGAGCGGGCGATTGCCGCAAACCTTGAAGCCGATGCGCCGTATCGCTAGTCGCCTCGGCAGAACGAAGCAGGGCCAAGAGACATATAGAATATGATCCAGACTTTCGCCTTTTACCTATTTGCGGTGCTTGTAGTGGCCAGCGGCACGCTGACCATTACCGCGCGCAATCCTGTGCACTCCGTGCTGTGGCTTATTCTCGCATTCTTCAATGCTGCGGGGCTGATGGTGCTGGTGGGGGCAGAGTTTATCGCCATGCTGCTGGTCATTGTATATGTCGGCGCGGTTGCGGTGCTGTTCCTCTTCGTCGTGATGATGCTGGACATTGATTTCGCTGAAATGCGTGCGGGCTTTATCAAGAACTTTCCGATTGGCATTCTGATCGCGCTGGTCCTGCTGGCAGAGCTGGTGCTTGGCATTGGTGCCTATCGCGCCGGTGCGCTGGAACTGGGCGTGCCCGATGGTGCCGCTGCCCCGATTGTTGGTGAAAGCAACATCACCAATATCGGCGCGTTGCTCTACAGCAAATATGTGTTCCTGTTCGAAACTGCGGGCATCATTCTGCTGGTGGCGATGATTGGCGCGATTGTGCTGACCCACCGCGAACGGCCAGAGGGCGCGCGCGGTCATCAGAACATCGACAAGCAGAACCGCCGCCGTCCTGAAGACGCTACGGAACTGAAAACACCGTCTATCGGCAAGGGGGTCGAGCTATGACCAATATTGGCGGCATCGGCATCGAGCATTTTATCGTTGTAAGCGCGATTTTGTTTGTGCTCGGCGTGCTCGGCATTTTCCTCAATCGCAAGAACGTGATTGTGATCCTGATGGCGATTGAATTGATCTTGCTGTCGGTGAACATCAATCTGGTCGCATTCAGCGCGTTTTTGGGTGATTTGACCGGACAGATATTTGCAATGTTCGTGCTGACAGTTGCCGCTGGTGAAGCGGCCATCGGTCTCGCGATTTTGGTTATTTACTTCCGTGGTCGCGGCACAATCGCCGTCGATGACGTGAACCGGATGAAGGGATAAGCACCGGTGCAAACAATCCTGCTTATCGTTTTCCTGCCATTGCTCGCGGCTATTGTCGGCGGGCTAGGCAACCGGATGCTCGGCAATACAGTGGTCAAATCGATCACTACTGGCGCGCTATTTGTGTCCTGCCTGCTCAGCTGGCCGATATTTATCGGGTTCCTCAATGGCAGTCTGACGGCTGAAGTTGTTCCGGTTCTGCAATGGGTACAATCGGGCAATCTCAGCTTCGACTGGGCGCTGCGCGTTGATACATTGACGGCGGTTATGCTGGTGGTGATCACCAGCGTATCGGCGCTCGTCCACCTGTATAGCTGGGGCTATATGGATGAGGATCCGGATCAGCCGCGCTTCTTCGCCTATCTCAGCCTGTTCACCTTCGCGATGCTGATGCTGGTCACCGCAGATAATCTGGTCCAGATGTTCTTCGGTTGGGAAGGCGTGGGCTTGGCATCCTATTTGCTGATCGGTTTCTGGTTCAAGAAGCCAAGCGCAA
Source organism: Sphingomonadaceae bacterium (assembly GCA_020630295.1). Lineage (GTDB taxonomy): Bacteria > Pseudomonadota > Alphaproteobacteria > Sphingomonadales > Sphingomonadaceae > Pontixanthobacter. The sequence continues at coordinate 34,940 of JAHDBR010000018.1, read as the reverse complement.
ACGCCGCAGCAATCAAGGCATTCGTGGTCAACCGCGTGGGCGATCTGGGCTTTATGCTGGGTATCTTTGGTACTTTCATCGTCTTCGGTACGACTTCAATTCCCGAAATTCTGGCCGCTGCACCTTCGATGAGCGGGTCGACCATCGGCTTCCTCGGCTACCGCCTGCACACGATGGATATTCTGTGCATCCTGCTGTTTATCGGCGCGATGGGTAAGTCTGCGCAGCTTGGCCTGCACACGTGGTTGCCAGATGCGATGGAAGGGCCGACACCTGTGTCCGCCCTGATCCACGCTGCGACGATGGTCACGGCAGGCGTATTTATGGTGTGCCGTCTGTCACCTATGTTCGAAACTGCGCCAACCGCCTTGATGATCGTGACCTTTATCGGCGCGGCGACTTGTATTTTCGCGGCGACGATCGGGACTACACAGTGGGATATCAAGCGGGTTATCGCTTATTCCACCTGTTCGCAGCTTGGCTATATGTTCTTTGCTGCCGGCGTGGGCGCTTATGGCGTGGCCATGTTCCACCTGTTTACACACGCGTTTTTCAAAGCGTTGTTGTTCCTTGGCGCGGGCAGCGTCATCCATGCGATGCATCACGAACAGGATATGCGGTATTATGGCGGGCTGCGTAAGAAAATCCCGCTGACCTTCTGGGCCATGATGGCGGGCACGCTCGCTATTACCGGCGTGGGTGTTTATCACTTGAAAACAGGTTTTGCCGGATTCTGGTCCAAGGATGCGATCCTCGAGGTCGCCTTTGCGCGCGGCACCGATATGGCCACCTTCGCATTCTGGATGGGCGTATTCGCGGCCTTGCTGACCAGCTTCTATAGCTGGCGTCTTATGTTCCTGACATTCTGGGGCAAGCCGCGCTGGATCGAGAGTGAGCATATCCAGCACAGTGTCCACAAAACCCCTGAAGAAGCCGGCGAAGACACGACTGGCGGTTACAAGCCGCATGAAAGCCCGCTGACCATGCTGATACCGCTCGGCATCTTGTCGATCGGTGCGATTGGCGCGGGTCAGGCGTTTGCGCCAAGCTTCCTCGATGATGCCGCGTTCTGGGGCGAGTCAATTTTCTACAATGAGAACCTGATCCACGCGATGCACGCTGTGCCGCTATGGGTGAAATATTCGGCGTTCGTTGTGATGCTGCTCGGCCTGTTCGGCGCGTGGCTTGCTTATATCAAAGACACGTCGATCCCCGGTAAGTTTGTCGAGCAATTCCGGTATGTGCATCAGTTCGTGTCGAACAAATGGTACTTTGACGAGCTCTACCATTTCATCTTCATCCGGCCCGCATTCTGGCTTGGCCGCAAGTTCTGGATTATCGGCGATCAGGGGATGATTGACCGCTTTGGTCCCAATGGCGCGGCATGGGTCGTGTCCAAAGGCACCGTGGCAGCCAAAAAGCTGCAATCCGGCTATCTTAACAGTTACGCTTTGGTCATGCTCCTCGGGCTTGTCGCAGCGATCACATGGATTTTGATGTAATGGGCGGTTTCCCGATCCTTTCCGCGATGCTGGCGGTTCCGCTGTTTGCGGCGCTTGCCTGTCTATTTGTCGAAGCGAAAATGGCGCGCACCATTGCGCTGGGCGCCACGCTGGTAAACCTCGCGCTCGGCATTGTGCTGTGGGCAGGTTATGACATTGGCGGCGCGCAGTGGCAGTTCACAGAGCGGGCTGAAGTTTTCGCCGGATTCAGCTATGCGCTGGGCATTGACGGCATTGCGCTGATGCTGATCGTGCTGTCAGTATTCCTGATGCCAATTTGTATTTTGGCGAGCTGGGAATCCATCCAGAAGCGCGTCGGCGAATACATGGCGGCCTTCCTGTTTATGGAAGTGTTGATGATCGGCGTTTTCGCCGCTCAGGATATGTTCCTGTTCTACATCTTTTTCGAAGCAGGTCTGATCCCGATGTATCTGATCATCGGTATTTGGGGCGGCGATAACCGCATCTATGCCAGCTATAAGTTCTTCCTCTACACATTGCTTGGCTCTGTTTTGATGCTGATCGCGATGCTGTGGATGGTGAACGAAGCGGGCACCACATACATCCCAACGCTGATGCAATACGACTTCGCGCCGGAGGCACAGACATGGCTGTGGCTGGCATTCTTCGCCAGTTTTGCCGTCAAGATGCCGATGTGGCCGTTCCACACCTGGCTGCCCGATGCGCACGTTCAGGCACCCACCGCCGGGTCGGTCATTCTGGCGGGCGTATTGCTAAAATTGGGCGGTTACGGATTTATCCGTTTCAGCCTGCCGATGTTCCCGGAGGCTTCCGCGCAGTTTGTATGGCTGATCCTTGGTCTGTCGATGGTCGCAGTTGTGGTGACCAGCCTGATTGCGCTGGTTCAGCATGATATGAAGAAGCTGATTGCCTATTCCTCTGTCGCGCACATGGCGATTGTGACGGCGGGTCTGTTCGCATTCAACGTTCAGGGCCTGGAAGGCGCGATGATTATGATGCTGAGCCACGGTCTGGTATCCGGCGCCTTGTTCCTGTGTGTTGGCATTATCTACGATCAATTGCACACGCGGGAAATTGACCGTTACGGCGGGCTTTCCATCAATATGCCAAAATACGCGCTGTTCTTCCTGTTGTTCACCATGGCCAGTATTGGTCTGCCCGGCACCAGCGGTTTTGTGGCCGAATTCCTCAGCCTTGCAGGCGTCTATAAAGTTTCGAGCTTTGCGACATTCGTGTTGACCACCGGCATCATTTTGGGCGCGGCGTATATGCTGTATCTCTATCGCAGAGTTGCATTTGGCGAACAGAAAAACGCCGATGCTGCGGCGATGAAAGACTTGTCGGTTCGCGAATGGCTGATGCTTGGCCCGATTGCCGCGGCGGTGCTGTGGATGGGTGTCTATCCCGAAAGCTTCCTTGCTCCGATGCGCGCAGATATTGCAGCACTGGATGCGCGGATTGCCCGTGCCGCGCCGGAAGGTGATGCAAAGATATCGGCCGGTGAGCCTTTACAAGAAGCTGCAAACGCAATGCCAGGAGATCACGTGTCTGAAACCCATGGCGCGGAGGGAGCGCACTGATGTCGATCCTCAATTCCCTCTATTTGTCCGCGCCTGAGATCGGGCTGGTTGTTACCGGGTTGATCCTGCTGCTGGTCACTGCGTTTGGCGGTGTGAAAACTTCGCGCGGTGTTACCATCGCGGCGGTCGCAGCATTATTCGGCGCGGCCATATTCACGCTGGATCTGTTCACCAATCCGTCATTCGCGCTGGGCGGTGATATCTGGTCTGGTCTGTACCGGATGGACGCATTTGGCAGCTTCTCCAAGATACTGATCTATCTGGCCACAATCGGGTGTTTGATTGTTACGCCGAAGTTTTTCGATGCAACGAACGAATACCGCCCGGAATATCCGGTGCTTATGATCTTCGGCGCTGTCGGCATGGGCATCATGGTATCGGCGGTTGATCTGATTACGCTGTATATGGGACTGGAGCTGATGAGCCTTGCCTCATATGTGCTCGCCAGTTTTGCGCGCAGTGATGAACGTTCGGCAGAGGCGGGTCTGAAGTACTTTGTACTTGGCGCACTGGCATCGGGCATCCTTCTTTACGGTATGAGCCTTGTATACGGCTTTACCGGGTCAACCAGCTATCTGGGCATTCGCGCGGCGCTGGATGGCGGCATGAGCACAGGTGCCGTATTCGGTATCGTATTCGTATTGGCAGGCCTTGCGTTCAAGGTGGCGGCGGTACCGTTCCATATGTGGACTCCCGACGTTTACGAAGGCGCACCGACACCGGTCACAACCTTCTTTGCAACAGCGCCAAAGGTGGCTGCACTGGCAGTGCTGATGCGTATGGCGCTTGATCCGTTTGGCGGCGTTTCCGATGTCTGGCAGCAAGTCGTCATCTTCGCCGCGCTGGCATCGATTATCGTCGGTGCGCTGGGCGCGATCGGGCAAGACAATGTGAAGCGTTTGCTTGCTTACAGTTCGATCAACAATGTCGGTTTCATTCTGGTCGGCTTGGCAGCTGCCACGGAAACAGGTGCGGCAGCGATGCTGGTATATCTGGCAATCTATGTCGCGATGTCGCTAGGCAGCTTTGTCGCTGTCCTGATGATGCAGGACAAGAACGGCAGACAGGTAGAAAACATTGCCGATATGGCGGGGCTCTCAAGTTCCAATCCGATGCTGGCACTGTGTCTTGCGATCATGATGTTGAGCCTTGCAGGCATTCCGCCTCTGTTTGGTTTCTGGGGCAAGTTTGTCGTGTTCCAAGCGGCAGTGCAGGCAGATATGTTGCTTTTCGCAGCGCTTGGTATTGCAGCCAGCGTCATTGGTGCATTCTATTATCTGAAGATCGTCAAGGTGATGTATTTTGATGACCCTGCTGGGGTTGTTGAGGGCCGCAGTGACACGTCACGCTGGATCGTTCTGGCAATTACGACACTGATCGTCTCGCCGCTGGGCTATTTGCTGACACCTTTGCTGGGCGACGTTGCGGCACGAGCGGCATCGGCGCTGTTCTTCGTCGTTTGATCGACGCTGTTTCAGAAACCGGATCAACCAATGCTGATCTTTTGCAGCGTCTCCGCGAGGGAGAACGCATTGCAGAAGGGTATTGGCTGATTGCGGATCGCCAAACCGCCGGTAAAGGCCGGCAGGGGCGTGCTTGGTCGGACGGATACGGCAATTTCATGGGATCTACAGTGGTCCACCGGAATGAATCTGATCCGGCGGCGCCGTCTCTCGCTCTGTTGGCAGGGATAGCGCTACACGAAGCTATCGCCGGATTTGCACCTGATCCGGCGCGACTGTCGCTCAAATGGCCGAATGATGTACTGCTCGGCCGCGCAAAACTTGCCGGCATATTGCTGGAGGGGCAGGGGAGCTCGGTTATCGTCGGGATTGGTGTAAACCTGGCCTTGGCGCCCGATCTGCCAGATAGAGAGACGACTGCGTTGGGCGATTTCGGGCCAAAGCCGGACAGGGACGAGTTTGCCGCTCGACTGGCCGAAATTTTTAGAACCGAATTGGATCGCTGGCGTACATACGGGATCGGCCCGTTAATTGCCCGGTGGCTCAAGGCTGGACATCCTGCCGGTACGCAAATGTCCGTGCATGATGGCAATTCGGCCCGTGTGACCGGCGCATTTGCTGGTCTGGCAGATGATGGTTCGCTGATACTACGCTTGGCGGATGGCAGCACACGTGCCATCCATGCGGGCGACATTATACTCGATTGAAGGAAGCCCAAATGCTGCTCGCCGCCGATGTCGGTAACACCAATGTTGTATTCGCCCTGTTTGATGGAGGCGAGATTAAAACGCGCTGGCGGATTGCAACCGATCCGCGCCGGACGGGCGATGAATATGCCGTATGGCTGCTGCAATTGATGCAGGTGGAAGGGTTTAAGCGAGAGGATATCACGCAGATTATCTTCGCGTCGGTAGTCCCGCGGGCTGACCATAATCTGACGGTGCTGGCGCAGAAATATTTCGGCATTACGCCTTTGATCGCGGGCAAAGGCGATGCTGAATGGGGCTTCGAGATCGATGTCGACAATCCCAATTCGCTCGGCGCCGACAGAGCGCTTAACTGTGTCTCGGCGCATGAAAAATATGAAGGCGATCTGATCGTAGTGGACTTCGGCACCGCGACCAAGTTCGAAGCATTGGATTTCAACGGAACATATAAGGGCGGCATTATTGCGCCGGGCATCAACCTGTCTCTGGATGCGCTGGTCGGTAAAACTGCCAAGCTACCGCGCATTGCGATCAAGGCGCCGGAAACCAAGAGCGTGATCGGGCGTAATACAGAGGACCAGATGCTGATCGGCGTATTCTGGGGCTACGTGGCGATGATGGAAGGACTGATCGGCAAAATGCGGTCAGAGATTGGCCGTCCGGCGCGCGTAATTGCCACAGGCGGTCTGGCCATTCTGTTCGATGATCACACGAAAATATTCGATGTGGTTGATAATGATTTGACGATCCGGGGACTCTCCATTCTCGCCCAAAGGGCGGCTGAAAAGGCATCTGCATGAAAAAGAACTTTAAGCCCGAAGATGAACTGTTGTTCCTCGCCTTAGGCGGGTCGGGCGAGATTGGCATGAATGTCAATCTATACGGGTGTAACGGCAAATGGTTGATGGTCGATCTGGGGATGACTTTCTCCGGAAACGAGTATCCCGGCGTCGATCTGGTTTTCGCGGATCTGGAATTTATCGAGGAGCGCTCGGAGGATCTGCTTGGTATTGTACTGACCCACGCGCATGAAGATCATATTGGCGCGGTTCCGTATTTCGCTGCTGATTTGGGCGTTCCGCTCTATGCCACGCCGTTCACGGCGGAACTTGTGCGCCGCAAGCTGGAAGAGGCAGGCTTGCTAGGCGAGGTCGAGCTCAACATCATTGAAGGCGCTGACAGTTTCGGCATTGGCCCGTTCGACATCAGCTATATCCCGCTGGCACACTCCATTGCCGAAGGTAACGGCCTGCTTATTGATACGCCATATGGCCGCATCTTTCACACAGGCGATTGGAAGCTTGATGAAGAGCCCATCATTGGCGAGCCGACATCCGAAGAGGATCTGATCGAAATCGGAGATGAAGGTGTGCTCGCAATGGTCTGCGATTCCACCAATGTGTTTAATCCCAATTCCAGCGGGTCAGAGGGCGCAGTCTTTAAGGGGCTGATGGAGGAGGTAGGCAAGCACACTGGAAAGCGCATTCTGGTGACCACTTTCGCATCCAATGTCGCGCGCCTGCAAACGCTTGGTGAAGTGGCGAAGGCGCATGGCCGTCAGGTCTGTGTGGCCGGACGTTCGCTGGACCGAATTCTGGATGTGTCACAGAGCAATGGCTATCTTCTCGACTTTCCCGATCCCGTTGATTTTGATCAGGCGATGGGACTACCGCGCGGCGAGGTGATGATTATCGCCACTGGCGGCCAGGGAGAGCCCCGTGCGGCTTTGTCCAGAATTGCGGAATCCAACCACCGGCTAGAGCTGGTGCGCGGTGATGTTGTCCTGTTCTCCAGCCGGCAAATTCCGGGCAACGAGATATCCATCGGGAATATTCAGAATAAACTCGCTGATCGCGGTATCGTGATGGTCACAGACCGCCAGAGTGAAATCCACGTATCCGGCCACCCCGGAAGGCCTGAGCTCGAGGCTATGTATGAATGGATACGGCCTGAAATACTGGTCCCGGTCCACGGCGAGATTCGCCACATGCGCGAACAGATTCGTGTCGGTCAGGAAGCCGGAATTCCAGAAAATGTCTTTCAGAAAAATGGAGACATTATCCGCCTTGCACCAGGTAAGCCGAGCAAATTGACGGAAGTACGCTCGGGCCGTCTGGTTCTGGATGGAGATATCATCGTCCCCGCCGACGGTGACTCGATCGTAATGCGGCGGCGGATCGCCTATAATGGTGCAGTCGTGGTTGCCATTGGCAATAAAGGGCAGATCACTATCGAAAGCCTCGGCCTGCCGCTTGACGAAGATTACGATGATTTCGTCAGTGAGGCCAAAGCTGACATCTCCAATGCGCTGCGCCGGTTAAAGGGCAAAGCGAAGCAGGACCGCCGCGAAGTATCCGAGGCTGCAAGGTTGGCAACCCGCCGTGCCGTGCAGCGATGGACCGGGAAAAAGCCGCAAGTCCGGGTCATAATGACAGAGAGCTAAAGAATGCAGATTACTTCTATCGTCGCGATTTACGCGCTGTTCTGGGTCATGACGGCGTTTGTCATGCTGCCTTTCGGTGTGAAAACGCATGACGAAGCCGGTATCCCCAAAGTGCCGGGCCAAGCCGATAGCGCACCAGCCAATTTTCGGCCCGGTCGCCACGTGATGATCGCCACCGCTATTTCTGCGGTGCTGACCACGATCTATGTGCTCAACTACATCTATGGATGGGTCGGAACCGAGTTTCTGGATCTGACCGAGCGGCTGCTCAGCGAACCGTCCTGATCAAAAGTTTTCTGATCAGTTACGGATACGCTCAATCGATTGGGCGAGGGCGACATACAATTTACCCATATCGGAACTCAGAAGGGTAACGCCCAAAGCATTGCCATCGCGGGTCGATAATACGGAACGCAACATCGCTTCGAAGTCATGGATATAGCGGCTGACATTCTCGCGGAAGTCAGGTTCTTCGTCATAAATTTCGGCAATGTCACGGGCTTCGGTACTGTCTAGGAGTTGCACCGCACGGCGCGTGAATATGCCGCGGTCTCCGCGCAAATATGAAGCCCAGGCCGTGTCTGTAACATCGTTCGACATGGCCTTGGAAATATCAATTGCATTAGAATTGAGGCTTTCCGTGATTAGCGCCATTCGCCGCGCAAAATCATTGCCGACTTGCTCTTCCGCTTTCTCGCGGGCGTGCGCCACGCGGCTTTCCAGATTTCCAGCCAGCTCGTTCACTTTGGTGAGCTGGTTGCGCAATTGTACAGTGGTTTCATGTGCCGCCTTGCGCGATTTCTCGGAAGCTTCTTCCAGCTGCGCAATGGAAGCGGCTGCAGTGTCTCGCAGAGTGGCATCCAGCATGCTGCCCGTTTGGTCTGCAATGGCCTGCGCGAGGGAAGATACCCGCTTGGTCATGCTCTCTTCCAGAACGTCAGGCGCCGCACGGGCTGCCTCTTCGAGTGACCGAATGGAATCGCGCAACTGATTTTGCGCTTTCTCCGTCAACAGTTCGCTTTCCCCGGATATGGCTGCCAACTCGCTTCGGATGGTTCCCAGAGATTGCTCGGTCGCTGTGTCAGCTTCTTCCATTCTGGTGCGGAAGCTATCGATTTCCCCGATGCTGTCTTTGCTAGTCTGCTGCGCAGCGATGACGTAATTTGACAGTTCCTGACTCTTCTCGTCCGCCTCGCTGATGATCGTGCCCAATTCGAATGCGCTTTCCTTCGCGCCCGCCAGACGTTCCTCTGCCACGCCGATTGCTTCCGGCAGGTCTTCTTTACTGTGCTGGGAGCTGGCTTGAATGAGCTCCAGCAAGCGTACGCTCGCTTCGGTGAGTTCGGCTATGGCGGCGTCAGTTCCAGCGATGTCTTCTCGGCTGCGGGCGAGATTATCCGCAATGGAATTGGCGTTCTCAGCCATCGCCGACTGCGTTGTATCGCTGAATTCGGCGACTTCACGCATAACATCCCGCAGGGACTCGATGCGCGCAGCGATTGTTTCGCTATGTGACGTCAGGTCTTCCGCAGCGGACAGTTGCGCATCGCGGCGGGACGCTATTTCCTTATCCAGCGAATTCAGGCTGATTGTCAGGTTGGCCAGCGCACGCGCTTCGTTTTCTTCAATTTTCTTCCGGCGGATATCAATCTGTTCAAAAATGGCAGTGTCCCGATTGACGATATTCGCGTCCACTGCCTCCGCTTCTTTCCGCAGAGCCTCTAGCTTCTTATTGGCAGAAGCCATGGCTTGGGCGTCAATCCGTTCGACCTCGCCTATTGCAGCCACCAATTCTTGCTTCAGGGAAGCAATTCTTTCCTGCCAGATGGTCAGCGATTTTTCTTCACTATCCTGGACGGACTGGCTGACGATTGCCGCTTCGTCTTTGACCGATGCAAAGCGCGATCGCATCGATTTGAGCGCTTCTTCCTCGTCTTGCTCCAGCGCATCACGCGAAGTTGCAAATTGCTCCGACAACTCGTCAGCGCGGCGGCGCATTGCGGCGAGGGCTTCGACTTCGCGGCCATCAAGCTCGGTCCGGAACGTCTCGCTCTGGTCACGCAATGCTTCAAAACGGGTTTCGGTCAGACGCTCCATTTCGTCGATTTGCGCTTCAAAGGTGGCGAGGGCGCTCGTTACTTTCGTCTGGATGGAATCGACTTGGCTCTCGCTCGCCTGGCCAAATGTGTTGAGTCGCTCGAAGCCGCTGACCAGTTCGGCAATCTGAGCGTGGGCGGTTTCTCCGGCAGTTCCAATCTGGTTGGACGTATCGCGTGCGGAATTCGCAATGACCGGCAGATCATCGCGCAGGCGCGTCATGTTTTCCAATGCGGTACCGCTGACGGATGCGATGGACTTAAGCTGCGCATCATTTTCAAGGATAAGCGCTTCCAAGCGGTCCGCGTGTTCCGAAATTTGCTGTGAAGCGACGCGGCCAAGGGATTCAAGATCTTGCGATTGCGCCCGGATGAAGTCGCGCGCCACGCTCAATTCGCCATTCACCGTTTTTAGGCGATCCTCAAGATTGGCGGATTCGTGCGAAAGGCTGGAGGCAACTTCCCCAAATCTGATCGCTTCACGGCGGCTATTGCGTGATGCGAGTATCCAAAGTGCGACAACGAGCAATGTCGGTACAGACCACGCGGTTACCCATGCGGTCCATTGTTGCGGGCTGCCGCCAGCCAAAAGCTCTGATTGGTGTGCCCACCCATAAAAGCCAGTCCAGCAGGCGATCGCAACCACCGCGAAAGAAGGCAAAATCCATCTTGTTTTTGAGGGGCTTACTGAACGCTCTACCCATTCATCCGAATACTCTTCTGCGTATTCTTCCTCGGCCATGACCTCGGTGACTTCGTCACCCGATGAAGGAGTTTCCAGCGCATCCTGCGCGTCTTCTGAGCCAATTGCCCGTATGTTTGATCCGCCAGTCATAGTGGGAATCTATCACGTTCCGGCGCGCGGGAAACCCTTTATTAACTCTGATCAACCTAAATGCGCGTTCTATGTTGTATGAAAACGGCAGTCTCGACGCGACTTTTGCAGCGGCAGCAGGTGATGATCCTGCGCTGATGAACGAGCTGCGCGCAGCGTTTGCTGAGAGTGTGCAGCGGCAACTTGACCTGCTTAAACGGTCCCGCTGCGATGCGAACTGGAACATGGCTGCGCTGCGCCTTAAGGGTGTTGCTGCCAGTTTTCACGCAGAGCCGCTGATGGCATTGGCTGATTTGGCTGCCGAGTCCGCTCCTGGCGAGCCTACGGTTATTCGGAAAATAGCTGAATATTACGACGATTTTACCAGCACAAAAGCGTAACGAACGCTCTCTGCTTGGCAGACTGGCGTGAACAGATTAGGCGTTAACTCCAATTGCAGGAGCGTCTGGTGCGTATTGCGCTGTTATCGACAACCGAACATCTGGATGGTTCCGACCAGTCCTTGCGAGGGCTGACACGGATCGGCGGGCATACAATTGCACGCCAGCACGTTGAATTCGCGCTTGAGCTAGGTTGCGAACATATCGTGTTTCTCGCCTCGGCGCTTCATCCGGAATTGCTCGAAATCCAGCATTTTGTCGAGGATACCGGTGCCCGGTTCCAGATTATCCGCGATATCCGGCCTTTATCTGGTCTGGTGCGCTCAGCCGACGAGCTATTGGTGATTACAGACGGTCTAGCATTTGATGCCGCAAAAGCTGCCGCAGAGATCGGATCGCGCAAGACTGTGCTGACCTTACCTGCGCAAGGGCGGGTGGAAGCCGGATTTGAGCGTTTGGATAGAGACAGGGCCTGGGCGGGAATAATGCTGGTAAGTGGCGGATTGGTCGAACAGATGACCGATTTGCCGCCTGATGTGGATGTGCAATCCAGCCTGCTGAGGCTAGCCATGCAGGCAGGCACGCGAACAACTGATGCGAAAATAGAACATCAGGAGTGGCGCCTGGTCCGATCGGAGCAAATTGCGCAAAGTGTCGAGGCCAAATGGCTTGAACAAGCGGTCAGCCCGACTTCCCTATGGGCGCCTGTGGGTCATTTTGCCGATCGTGCCGCATTAGGTCTCGTGCAAAGCCATTCAGAGCCAGGCCGTGCCGCGTTCGCTTTGGCAGCAGTAGCATCCGCACTCATGGCGGGGGCGGCAATCTCGGGGTTTATGGCCTATCCGCTCGTTGGTATGGGTATATTGCTAGCAGCCTTCGTCGCGGCTCGGATTGGGACAACACTAATGCGCGTGCTCAGGCACGGGAAAACTGCCTCGCGTTTTGATAGGGTTTGGCCGCTGATACTCGCACTGACGATTGATCTGTTGATCGTGGCCCTTTCGGTATGGGCCGGTGAGAAATTCGTGAGACCTCACGTCGGTTTTGCAGCAATAGTCATGCTTTTGCTCATTTGGATCGCTGCCGCTCCGAAGAACCATTTTGCCGCAGAAGCAATGCGCGATTTTCTGAGTGATCGTGGAATTTTGATAATCGTTCTGATTGCTGGCGCGATGCTCGGGGAATTACTATATGTTATTCAGATACTTGTAGTGACCCTGTCCGTGTTTTTAGTCGTGCAATCTTATCGCTCTCGGCTAACGGTGGTTTAACCATGTCGCGCTAAAGGGGTTGAATGGACAATACCACCACACCTCAGCCGCCTGAGATTCAGGTCGAAGATGTGCTTCGAGAGGAGCTGTCGCATGGCGATACCGTGATTAGCACGCTGGCCCCGATTTTGGGCCATTTGGTGAGCAGTCCAGCCAATTCCCTGTTCAGTGACGAAATTATCGCTCAGGTTCGCGGAATGGCAGATAGCGTTTCCAGTCAGTTGCTACGCGCTGAAGCCAACGCTGCACAAGCGGGCGATGTCGAGAGCTTTATCGTAGCCAGGTCAGACGCTCTGTCTGCTGATATATTGCGCAATGAAGATTTCTTGACCCATTTCCACGCACTAACGATCGAGCGCCAGTTTGCCGAGCGGTTAGAGGCACGCAATGCCATCGACTTGGTCCTATCCCCTCTACTTCAAGCGCTCATCGCTTCGGATAACGACCAAACAGCCAGCACGGCGATGGCTGCTCTGGCGGCGCAGGCCCGGTTTATGCAGCAACAACGGCGGATGGATATGCCGCTTAACGAGTTGCCTGGAGACCTGTATCACACAGCAATCATGATTTGGCGGGCTCAGGTGCCAAATAGTGGAGACGCCATTTGCGAAAGGGCAGAAGGCGAACTGCGGAGCTCATATGATGAAGCGTCCAGCAGGCATGGATTGTTGACGCGTTTGGTCACCGGAATGGGCAGCGGTGTGCGTGCGGCCTTGTCTGTACATCATGCTGGCTCGGCAATTTTTTTGACTGCGCTGTCCGTTGCCAGCGGCCAAAGCCGAAATTTTGCAGCCTTCTCAACCACCGAGGGGCAAGTTGGCCGTCTCGCTCTCGGTCTGCGCGTTGGCGGGCTGAAGCCTTCCGAGATTGAGGAGCAATTCTTGCTAATCCATCCGGAAATCGCTTTGCCTGAAGGATTTGAAATGCTGCGTTCCGACACAGCCGCATCGTTGCTTGCCACTTCGGCAACCGGGGCCGCTGGATAGGCTGATGAACGCACTAAGCGGATCTTTTATCGCCAGAGGGCGCACGGACGGTGCTAATGAGCTGCTGGAAGCGCAAGAGCCGCTGGCTTCGTTGCAGCAGCAATGTGGCGGAAGCATCCCTGGCGTATTGGCGATCCCGGAACTGCGTGAACTGACTACGAAAGTGATGGAGTCGCAGCTTAAGCTGGCCCAGACTATAACCGCTTTCGATGGCGAAAACATTGTCGCCGCATGGGTAGAGGTTTCGCCGGCGAAACGAGCCGAGGGCGGTTGCTATATCGGGATTGCCAATTGGCAAACGACCCCATTGCCGCCGGAAAGCGAATCCGCGGCAGCAGCGCGCAAGGCCGAAATCGATAGCGCAGTATCAGAGCTGAATGCTCGTTTAGACAGTAAACAGAACATCCTGTCGGTCGAGAGCGATTCGAGAGACTTGGCAGATTTGACCGCCCGTATGCGTCATGCGCGCGGAACACCGTGGACGGACTTTGTCACCTTCCCGGGTAATGCTCATGAACAGCCGCTTCACTGGCGGCTTCTCGATGGTGCAGATTGCACCGTCGAAGGTTCGGACCGGCGGTGGAAGGCGCGCCTGATGCCGCTCGGTCAACCGGAACCGGGCAGCGCGGGCTTTGACTTGTTTCTAATTGCGGACCGGCCGCTCATCGACCGCAGGAAAAATGCAGCGCCGGTCGAACCGCAGCCGGAAACAATGCATTCGATTGGCCGTGACCTGTCGCCTGTATTACGCCAGCCAATTGCTCGGATAATTGCCAATGCGGAAACAATCCGCGCAAAAATGGCAGGTCCATTATCTGAAGAGTATAGCGGATATGCCGCTGATATCGCCTCAGCTGGTCAGCATCTGATGGGCTTGATTGAAGATCTGGCTGATCTGGAAGTCGTGGAATCAGACCATTTCACCACGGCGCCCGACCAGATTGATCTGGGCGATGTAGCACGCCGGACAACCGGCATTCTGGGCGTGAGGGCTGCTGAAAAATCAATCGAGCTTGTGGCGCCGCCGGAAAGCGAGGTGGCCAATGCGACTGCCGAATTCCGCCGCGTTCTGCAGATCCTGTTGAATTTGGTCGGCAATGCCATCCGCTATTCGCCAGAAGGTTCCAAGGTAACTATTTCGTTGGCAGAAACCGCGTCTGGCGCGCGCGCAATCGTGTCCGATCAGGGACCGGGATTGTCGGCTGAACAACAGGAAGTGATCTTCAAGAAATTCGAACGCCTTGGCCGCTCTGGCGACGGTGGTTCGGGCCTTGGCCTGTATATTTCGCGGCGCATTGCGCGTGCAATGGGCGGGGACCTGACAGTAGAAAGCGCGCCCGGTAAAGGGGCGCGCTTCATACTTGATGTGCCGCCAGCAAAAAGCTGACGAATTATCGTTTAGCGTTTGTCGACCGGAATATAATCGCGCTCTGTCGGGCCAGTATATAGCTGGCGAGGGCGGCCGATGACCTGCGCTGGATCGGAAATCATTTCATTCCATTGCGCGACCCAACCTACGGTACGGGCAAGAGCGAACAATGCAGTGAACATCGTTGTGGGGAAGCCGATTGCTGACAGGATCACGCCGGAATAGAAATCGACATTCGGGAACAGCTTCTTCTCGCGGAAATAGTCATCATTCAATGCCATTTCTTCAAGCTGCAAGGCTGTTTCGAATACAGGATCGTTCACTTTCAGTGCGTCAAACACTTCGCGCACGGTTTTCTGCATGACAGTCGCCCGCGGGTCATAGTTTTTATACACGCGGTGGCCAAAGCCCATCAGGCGGAACGGATCGTTCTTGTCCTTGGCGCGCTCGATATAGTGCGGGATACGGTCTGGAGTGCCGATTTCGCGCAGCATATTCAGCGCAGCTTCGTTTGCCCCGCCGTGAGCAGGACCCCACAGGCAGGCAATGCCGGCGGCAGTACATGCAAACGGATTAGCACCCGACGAGCCGGCCAGACGAACGGTAGAAGTCGAAGCATTCTGCTCGTGATCGGCGTGCAGGATGAAGATACGGTCCATCGCCTTTTCGACCGCAGGAATGACTTCATATTCTTCTGCGGGAACGCCGAAAGTCATACGCAGGAAGTTACCTGTGTAGCTGAGCGAGTTATCTGGCTGCAGGAAAGGCTGTCCGATAGCGTATTTATACGCCCACGCCGCAATGGTCGGCATTTTCGCAATCAGGCGGTGACTACTGATTTTGCGGTGCTCGGGATCAGAAATGTCCGTGCTGTCATGATAAAATGCAGACAATGCGCCCACGACGCCGCACATAATCGCCATAGGGTGCGCGTCGCGGCGGAAACCCTGATAGAACTGGCGCAGCTGATCGTGCAGCATAGTGTGCCGTGTGATCGTGTTATCGAAATCATCCAGCTCGTCTTGCTTTGGCAATTCGCCGTTGAGCAACAGGTATGCCACTTCCATGAAACTGGAATTTTCGGCAAGCTGGCCGATCGGATAGCCCCGATGCAGCAACACGCCTTCATTGCCGTCAATATATGTCAGCGCGCTTTCGCAGCTGGCCGTTGATTTATAGCCCGGGTCAAACGTGAACGCGCCAGTTTGGCCATACAGCTTGCGAATATCGACCACGTCGGGGCCGACACTGCCGGAAAGCACGGGGAAATCGTGCGTCTGGCCACCAAGTTCCAGTTTTGCCTGTTTATCAGCCAAAGTAATTCTCCTTAACCCGTTTACGCATGCCTCTAAGCAATTGCTTGCGCGTCAATTCGCGCTAGCGATTCCTCGCGTCCCAATAGGACCAAGACATCGAAAATCCCGGGCGATGTTGTCGTTCCGGTTAGCGCCGCACGCATGGGCTGCGCCAATTTGCCGAAGCCCAGTTCGAGCTCCTCTGCAAGTGCTTTCGTAGTGGCTTCGAGTGCCTCAAATGTCCAGTTCTTTTCAGACTTAAAACGCTCTGAAACCTTTGCCAAAATTACTTTTCCGTCATCAGTCAGCAATTTTGCGGCCTTTTCCGTCATTTCAAGCGGGACGCTCGCAAATAGGAATGATGCTCCTTCGACCAGATCATCGATTTTCTTGGCGCGTGTCTTGAGCACCGGCATTGCTTTTTCAAGCAGAGCTTCATCGACGTCTCCGCCCATATTTGCAGCCGCAAGCGCCGCGAGGCGTGCATCGTCAGCTTCGCGGATATAGTGGCCGTTCAAATTCTCCAGCTTCTTGATGTCAAAGCGGGAAGGGCTCTTGCCTACGCCATCTAAAGTGAACAGATCGATCGCTTCTTCCATTGAAAACTCTTCGCGGTCGCCATGCGCCCAGCCAAGCCTGAGAAGGTAATTGTTCAGCGCTTCCGGCAAGATGCCCATCTCGTCGCGATAGGCATCAACGCCCAGCGCGCCATGCCGTTTGGACAGCTTTGCGCCGTCATTACCGTGGATTAGCGGAATATGCGCATAGGTCGGATCGGACCAACCGCCTTCAATGGCATCCATTGCGCGGTAGATTGGCAATTGGCGAAACGCATTGTTCAGATGATCGTCACCGCGAATGATATGGGTGCAGCCCATATCGTGGTCATCAACAACTGCGGCAAGCATATAGGTCGGCGTACCGTCAGCGCGCAGGATGATGTAATCGTCGATTTCCTCGTTGCGCACCCGCACATCGCCCTGGACCAGATCCGTAATCACGGTTTCGCCCTGCGTAGGGGTTTTGAGCCTGACGGTGAATGGCGCATCAGCGGGAGCGTCTGACGCGTCACGGTCGCGCCATCTTCCATCATACCGCAAAGGCTGCTTCGCGGCGCGTTGCGCGGCGCGCATTTCTTCCAGTTCTTCGGCAGTGGCGTAGCAGCGGTACGCATGGCCATGTTCAAGTAGAACATTGGCGACCTCTGCATGACGGTCTGCCTGACGCGATTGGAAAGTGGGCTCTTCGTCATATTCCAAACCAAGCCAGCCAAGGCCGTCGAGAATGGCATCGATGGCTTCCTGCGTAGATCTTTTATGATCTGTGTCTTCAATCCGAAGCAGAGCCTTGCCGCCATGGTGCCGCGCAAACAGCCAGTTAAACAGCGCCGTACGGGCGCCGCCAATGTGCAAAAAGCCCGTTGGCGAGGGTGCGAAACGTGTAACCACTTTTCCGCTATTGCTTGCCATAACCGCTTGTTTCCTTTCCAGTAGTGGCATGGCGATCACCGAAGCGCACGTGCCCCTATCTGACGGGCCAGAGACCGCTGCCGGTGATTATCATGCTGCAGTGCAGCGCCAATGGCGCAGCCGCCTGCGCTTGTCCAGTATGGTCGACCGCGCGGAGCAGTTTTTGGCAGACGCCGGTTTCGATAAAGGTCCATGGCTGGTGGTCGCGTTTGCTGCCGGTATTGCGGGATGGTTCGCATTGGCTGAGCAGTGGCAATGGATCGCCCTTATTACCATCAGTGCATTGGCTGCGATAGCGGCGCTCTCTGTCTGGCGTGGAAGGCCGGAGCGTAGTGAGGTTCAGTCAGCGGTAGCCGCATTGGCAATAATGCTCGCGCTGGGCGTCGCGACAATATGGACGAGGTCCGAGATCGCCGGGGCAGATGCAATCGAGCGTCCGCAAGTTTCTATGATCGAGGCGCGTATACTAGAGCGGGATGAACAACCCGCGCGCGAACGGACGCGGTTGGTTCTTGCCATGCGTAACGTCAGCACAGGAGAAGCGCAGAAGGTCCGCGTGAATGTGCCTCTCGCTAAAGACAGCCCGCAACTTACCGAAGGGGCTCTGATCCGGCTGCGTGCACGCTTGATGCCGCCGGCGCCGCCAATGTTGCCCGGCGCGTATAACTTCTCGCGCGCTGCCTGGTTTCAGGGCCTGGCGGGGACCGGGTCGGCACTTGGCGATATAGAAGTGCTGGAGCCTGCGGCCGAGAACGATCCGCTCGCGGAAACGCAGCGCACTCTTGCCGGTCATGTGCGCAGTCAATTGGGTGGTTCGGCCGGCGCGATTGCGGCGGCTTTGGCAAGCGGCGACCGCGGCGCAATCAGCGATGCAGATGAAGAGGCAATGCGCGATGCCGGATTGACCCACCTGTTGTCTATTAGCGGCCTTCATGTGAGCGCACTTATCGCGGCCGCATATCTGGTTGCGATTAAATTACTGGCGCTGTGGCCCTGGTTAACGCTGCGCGTGCGTTTGCCGCTTGTGGCCGCCTGCCTGGCTGCCTTGGCCGGTGTCGCATACACGTTACTCACAGGAGCGGAGGTGCCGACCGTTCGCAGCTGTGTGGGCGCGCTTCTGGTTCTAATCGCGCTGAGTTTGGGGCGTGAACCATTATCGCTGCGCATGGTCGCGATAGCCGCTTTGTTTGTGTTGTTCGTCTGGCCGGAATCTCTTGTCGGGCCAAGTTTCCAGATGAGTTTCGCTGCGGTGCTGGCAATCGTGGCGTTGCATAACTCAGCACCTGTGCGTGCGTTTCTGGCACCGCGCGAAGAAAGCGCATTTGCACGAACAGGCCGCAGGGCAATCATGTTGCTTGTGACCGGACTAGTGATCGAGATCGCGCTCATGCCGATCGTCCTGTTCCATTTTCATCGCGCAGGTGTGTATGGAGCATTTGCGAATGTGATCGGCATTCCGCTGACAACATTCTTCTGCATGCCGTTGATTGCGCTGGCTTTGGTGATGGATATCTTCGGTCTCGGCGCACCGGCATGGTGGGCCGCAGGCAAATCGCTCGACTTGCTGATCGGGATTGCCCATTTCACTGCGGATCAGCCCGGCGCGGTCAAGTTGATGCCTGAAATGGGCGGAGCGATTTTCGCCCTGTTTGTCGCAGGCGGCATGTGGCTGGCATTGTGGCGCGGAAATGTCCGTTTGGCGGGATTTGTCCCTGTCGTAATTGCGACCGGCCTGTTCCTCATTAAACCGGCACCTGACATTCTAATCTCAAGCGATGGGCGACACGTTGGAATCGCGGGTGAGGGCGATCAATTGCTGGTCCTGCGCGAAAGCAGAAGCACTTATGCGCGGGACAATCTGTTAGAGCTGGCGGGGATGGACGGAACACCTGTTGCGCTGAAAGACTGGCCGGATGCGCAATGTAGCCGGGATTTCTGCGTCATAACGCTGACCCGTGAGGGTAAACCCTGGCGGCTGCTTATGGCGCGCAGCAGCGACCGAGTCGAAGCACGCGCGCTGGCTGCCGCCTGTGATAGATCGGATATTGTCATCGCAGACCGCTATCTGCCGCGCTCGTGCCAGCCAAAGTGGCTCAAAGCAGATAGGAGGATGCTCGACCAATCGGGTGGTCTGGCGATTAACCTTGGTAATGAGCGGATCGACAGGGTTGCCGACACGCAAGGCAATCATGGTTGGTGGCGGCCCAAGGAGTTCTAACAGAACCGGCTTTCAGGCCGCCGTAGCCAAATCAGTGATAACGCCGCAGCAATCCGGCGAGTTTACCCTGAACTTGAACCTGTCCGGGTTGATAAACTTGCGGGGAATGTGTCGGGTTCGCAGGATCGAGCCGGACCATCTGCCCGTCACGGTGCAAATATTTCAGCGTCGCTTCCTCATTATCCACCAGAGCCACAACGATCTCTCCATCGCGGGCGGTTTCAGTGCGTTTCACCAGAGCGAAATCGCCATCGAAAATTCCTGCCTCGATCATCGAATCGCCGGACACTTCCAGCGCATAGTGATCACCCGGGCCGAGTAGAGCGGCGGGAACAGGAAGGCTGCTTTGCCCCTCCAGAGCCTCAATCGGTGCACCCGCAGCAATACGGCCATGCAACGGTATTTCGATGACATCATTGGCAGGGGCAGGCTGCGCTGCTGGCGCAGAAGTGGTACGGTCGACAACCGGATTGGAGCGGTCATTTGCCGGGGGAGGATTGCTGCTGGCCAGAACGTCTTCAGGGTTTTTCAAAATCTCAAGCGCGCGGGCCCGGTTTGGTAGGCGGCGAATAAAGCCGCGCTCTTCCAATGCCGAAATCAGCCGGTGAACGCCCGACTTGCTCTTCAAATCAAGCGCCTCTTTCATCTCTTCAAAAGAGGGCGAAATCCCGGTTTCTTCCAGACGCTTCTGAATGAAACGTATCAGTTCGTGCTGCTTAGCAGTCAGCATGACGCATAGCTCCTTGGCTACCTAATGTTCCAACGCCCGCTTCTTGCGAACGAATGTAGAACAAGTAGGCAACTTTTATCGGAGGGTCAAGCAATTCCGCCATTTTGGAGCAGATAGACCGGAACATCTGTTCCCGCTTTCGTCTCACCGCAATGTTCTTTGCGTTCAATCAAAGCATTGGCGGCGCTCAACGAGCGGAGGGCGCTGCTATCCTGCGTTGAGAGCGGACGAACTGATGCTCCGTCCCAAATCGCGCGGAGGAATTGGCGGCGCGGGCCATTTGCGGGGAGAGGCTCGGTCAAATTTGCAGCCATCGCGGAAGGCAAGGTGTGCGCCGCTCCAGCCATATGGCGAACCAGCGGAAGCGCGAACAGAAAGCCCGTTACGAAGCTGGAAACCGGATTGCCAGGCAGCCCAAGGATTATCGTGCGGTCTTTGCGTGCTACCAGAAGCGGCTTGCCCGGCCGGATTGCCACGCGCCAGAAATCGATTTCTGCGCCCCATCGCTCCAGCGCTGGCATGATATGGTCATGCGCGCCCACCGAAGCGCCGCCGCTAGTGATGATGACATCTGCACTGCTTGCTTGCTCAAACGCTTGGATCAATTGGTCAGGATCGTCCGCCACAGGTCCATGCGCAGTGACACTGCCAGCCGCAGCGCCAATCATGGCAGCTATCATCGCATTGTTCACGGCGGGGGTTTGGTTGCCAGTACAGGCAGAGGGGTCTGCCACAAGCTCGTCTCCGCCTTCGATTAAATGGACCACTGGTTTTCTTTGGACCCGCAATTCACCGTGCCCAGCGCTTAAGGCCAAGGCAATCTGCGCTGGCCCGATTAATTGCCCGCTTCGGAGCAGTTCGTCACCGGCTGAAAAGTCGAAGCCGCAAGGTCTGATATGCGCGCCGGATGGTGGTGTTTCGGTCGCGGTGAGTGCAGAGCCGGTAAGCGCCGCATTTTCCTGAATGAGTATTCGATCTGCGCCCGCAGGCACTATCGCACCGGTTGAAATATGCACCGCATGGCCAGGAGGTAGATTGCCTTCAAACGGCGAGCCTGCACGGCTTTCGCCCAGGACTTGCCACGGGCCTGAACCGCTCACGGCAAACCCGTCCATCGCGGACAGATCCGCCGAGGGCTGCGTTCTGCGGGCCGATAGCGGACCGGCTAGATAATGCCCGCTGGCTTTCTGGGTCTCGATCACGTGCGAACTGCATCTATGCGCCAGTTGAAGAAGCCTTGCCTGTGCTTCTTCAAGCGGAACAAGCGGCGCCATTAGTCGGCAATCCAGTCGCCGGATTTTCCGCCAGTTTTGGAAAGCAGGCGGACATCTTTGATCACCATGCCTTTGTCCAGCGCTTTGGCCATGTCGTAAACTGTGAGAAGAGCGATTGAGACGGCTGTTAGCGCCTCCATTTCAACCCCTGTTTTGCCGGTTAGTCTGGCACTGGCAGTGGCGCGGATCCCGGCTTGCTCAAATGTGAATTCGACCGTGATTTTGGTGATTGCCAGTGGATGACATAGCGGGATCAAATCGCTGGTCTTCTTACCGGCCATTATGCCCGCAATCCGCGCTGTGCCGAGCACATCGCCCTTCGGGGCATCACCCCGCTTGATGGCCGTCAACGCGTCTGCTGACATCGCAATCATTCCGGTGGCGGTGGCTTCCCGCCGGGTTTCCGCCTTGTCCCCCACATCGACCATTGACGCTGTGCCGGTCGAATCAAGATGGGTGAGTTTACTCAAGGTTTGATCAATGCCTTCGTTGCGGCTTCCACATCGTCATGGCGCATCAGGCTTTCGCCCACAAGGAATGTCCGAACGCCGGATTTGGATAGCCTCTGGCAATCCTCGTGATCCGAGATGCCGCTTTCTCCAACCAGCAAAGAGCCTGCGGGCGCAAGCGGTGCCAGTCGTTCAGTCACGGCGAGGTCGGTCACAAATCGTTTCAAATCGCGATTATTCACGCCAATAAGTCGGGACTTTAGCTTAGACGCCCGCTCCATTTCCGCCTCGTCATGCACTTCGATCAGCACATCCATCTTGTGCTCAATCGCTGCGTGTTCGATTTCCTGCATCTGGCTGTCGCTCAATGCGGCCACGATAATCAGGATAGCGTCAGCACCGATGGCGCGCGATTCTGCGATTTGCCACGGATCGACCATAAAATCTTTGCGCAGGACAGGCAGATCGCATGCGGCGCGGGCTGCCACCATGTAATCTTCATGGCCCTGAAAATAGGGAGCATCTGTGAGAACCGAGAGGCAGGCCGCGCCGCCGCGCTCATAGGCGACTGCGTGTTCTGCGGGGCGAAAGTCATTCCGGATTAATCCCTTTGACGGCGATGCTTTCTTGATCTCTGCAATCAGCGCAAAGCCGGTTTGTGACTTTGTTTCCAGCGCAGTTCTAAAACCGCGCGGTGCATCTTGCTCGGCGGCCCGCGCTGACAGGTCGGCCAAAGTTGCCCGGGTTTTCCGTTCGGCAACTTCGCGGGCTTTATTGGCGCATATTTCCTGAAGTTTGTTCATCGTGTTTGCGCGATCCAGTCAGCAAGGAGTTGCTTCGCTTTTCCCGAATCCAGCGATGCAGCAGACTGTTCTGCTCCGTCCATCCAGTTCTCTGCTGTTCCTGCTACCAGCAGAGACGCAGCAGCGTTGAAAATGACTGCATCGCGGTACGGCCCTGGAGCCCCGTCTAGCAAGGCCTTCAATGCCGCCGCATTATGCGCCGCATCGTCTCCGCGGATTGCCTCAACAGGTGCATGAGGCACGCCAATAACGCTGGCGTCCACGCGCTGCATCTCAAAGCTGTTGCCGCGCACGTCAGCGACTTCGTTACCGCCGGCAAGGCTGAGTTCGTCCAGTCCTTCATCACCGGATACAATCATGGTTCGGTCTGTCCCGAGCGCGGCCTTCGCTGCGGCGTAAATCGGTACGTAAGCGGGTCGCGCAATGCCGATAAGCTGACTTTTCACTCCAGCCGGGTTTGATAGTGGACCCATGAGATTGAAAATCGTGCGCCGTCCTAGGCGCTGCCGGATTGGCTGGATGCGGCCCATCGCGGGGTGGTGGTTCTTCGCAAACAGGAAGCAAATTCCCAGTTCGGCCAGAGTTTTCTCGGCCGTTTTTCCGGCGACTTCCATATCAAGGCCTAGCGCTTCCAGCGTATCGGCTGCGCCTGACTTTGATGATGCCGCCCTGTTTCCGTGCTTTGCAACCGGAACGCCGGTTGCGGCGACAACCAGAGAAACTGCGGTTGAGACATTGAGCGTATGGTGACCGTCACCTCCGGTTCCGCATACGTCGATCGCATTGTCGGGGGCATCGATTGGGATCAGGCGTGAACGTAGAGCGCGAGCGGCACCCGCAATCTCTGCACCTGTTTCGCCGCGATCAGACAGATCGACCAGGAATCGCGCGATCTCGTCTTCACTGGTTTCGCCATCGAGAAGAATCCCGAAGACTTTCTCTGCTTCTTCTTCGGTCAGATGGGCATCTGCAGCGGGCAGGCTCTTCATGGCAAATCTTTCGGTTCTATGCCGCAAATACGGAGAAAATTAGCGAGCAGGGCGTGCCCGTTTTCCGTGGCGATGCTTTCCGGATGGAACTGGACGCCGTGAATTGGCAATTCCTTGTGCCGGAAACCCATGACGCTATCCCCGTCCAGCCCCGGCGTTGCGCTTGTAGCATTAACGTGCAGCACACCGGGAATGTCTTCGACTACCAACGAGTGATAGCGCGTCGCGGTGTAGGGTGAGGGCAGGCCCGCAAACACGCCGCTACTGTCATGCTGCATGGCCGATGTCTTTCCGTGCATCAGCCCGCCGCGCACGACTTTGCCGCCAAAATGCTGGCCAATAGATTGATGGCCCAAACATACGCCAAGCAGAGGAGCTCCGGCATCTGCGCACGCTGCAACCAGGTCAAGGCTAACGCCGGCATCATCAGGAGTGCGCGGGCCGGGCGAAATCAAGTAGCCGGCAGCGCCTGTTGCCAAAATCTGGGCAGCGGTGAGAGCGTCGTTGCGTTCTACCCGCACATCCGCGCCAAGCTCCATCAGGTAATGCACCAGATTGAAGGTGAAGCTGTCGTAATTGTCGACCACGAAGATCGTTGAATTCTGCGTCATGGGTTCACCGCGCTACTCGCGCTCCTCCACTACAAGAAGCGGTCCGATTGCGGGGCCGTTATCCAGCCGTTCGCTCGCGGGGTCCCACAAGGCCGATACGTTTCCATCCAGAAACAGCGCGTCGGGGGTCTTGAGTTCATCCCGGAAAAACCGAGCCAGTACACCGAAGGATAGGGGGGCGTTTGAAATGACAAAATGGGCACGGCCATCCTTGTCGATCCCTACACCGTTGCGGCGCGCCTTTGACGGGCCGTCTTCGGCAATTTCGGGATGTAGCTTTCCGTCAATGACCAGCATGGGACCGGATTGTGTCCCGAATTGCGGACGGTCTCCGACATTGGAGTAAAAGTCGCTGGAGGTTCGGATATTCCATTTGCCTCCGGTGCCATAGAAAACGCCATTGGGTTTCAGATGAAAATTGCCGGGGCCGTCCGCGCGGTTAAGTTCTTTGGTGCGTTTGCCGTTTTCAACATAATAGCCAATCGGCTTTCCATCATCGTCGTACATTCCGCCGTTCATGGCAAACACGACGAGCGGTGCATTTGCCGAACGGCCAGCGGCCAGATTGGCAAGACTGCGATATGGCGCGCCGTCATCCGGTCCCAAATCGGTGGTGATCCGATGTGTTTTCGGGTCGGCTACACAATGCGTCAGGCTGACATTCTCGAATGTCACATCTTTGCACGCGCCTGCGCGCTCAGGCGCCGCCGCAGCGGTTTCTTCAGCCACGCCGCTGCCGATCTCGGTGCGCAATACAGGCTCACCCTCCGGTTCCTGACCGCAGGCGGCGAGGATAATCGGTAACGCTAGGATAATCGCGCGCTTCATTGGCCAAATCCCGGTTCAGAGGCGATTGTGGCAGCCTCGCGTGCGGCGGCGATCAGCGCCCCGGCCTTGGCTTCGCATTCGCGTTGCTCATACGCTGGATCACTATCGGCAACGATGCCTGCGCCAGCTTGCACATTCATAATCCCATCCTTCACCACAGCCGTTCGCAAGACAATGCAGCTATCTACCGACCCGTCAGGCGCGAAATAGCCGACACCTCCGGCGTAAGCACCGCGCGTTTCAGGCTCAAGCTCCGCAATTATTTCGCAAGCGCGAATTTTTGGCGCGCCGCTAACCGTTCCCGCTGGGAAGCCGGCGAACATTGCGTCAACCGCATCAAAGCTGTCACCAAGCTGTCCGACTACATTGCTTACGATGTGCATAACGTGACTATACCGCTCTACCGTGAAGCTATCCGTCACTTCGACCGTCCCTTTTTTGGCGACCCTGCCAACATCGTTGCGGCCAAGGTCGAGAAGCATCAGATGCTCCGCGCGTTCTTTGGCATCAGCCAGCAAACTTTCCTGCGCCGCATCATCAAGCTCCGGAGTGGTGCCTCGGGGACGAGTGCCTGCGATGGGCCGTATGGTCACCTCTCCATCGCGAACGCGGACAAGTATTTCAGGGCTGGAGCCGACAACTGCGAAACCGGGCAGGTCGAGGAAATACAGAAACGGGGATGGATTGACCCGCCGTAAGGCGCGATAAAGGGATAAGGGTGGAAGCGGGAAAGGGCAGGTAAAACGCTGGGCCAAAACGACCTGAAAGATATCACCCGCTTCGATATAGCCTTTGGCGCGCTTCACCATGGCGGTGTAGTCGCTCGCTTCAACCGACGGGGTCAGCGCCATTTCGGGCAAATTCTGAACCGGTTCTGCAACGGGTGCAGCTGTATTCAAGGCGCGCAACGCTTCGTCGATCCGATCAGATGCACGCTCAAGCTCGGAAGCCGGCTCGCTGCCATTTGCCCATAGCGGGGCGACCGCAAACAGCTCTTCGGTCAGCCCGTCAAAAACAAGAATGATAGTCGGCCGGACGAACAACATATCAGGAAGTTCAAGCGCGCTTTCCGGTGCACGCGGCAGCTTTTCTACCAATCCGATTGTTTCATAGCCGAAATAGCCGACAAGACAGGCGAGTGCCGGCGGAAGCCCTTCGGGAACATCGATCCGGCACGCATCAACCAGATCACGCAAAGCCGCCATGCTATCGCGGTCGCAAGCACCGAATGCACCGCGATCTGTTTTCCATTGCGGATTGATTTCCGCTCTGTTGCCGGAGGCTCTAAAAATCAGATCGGGGTCCAACCCAAGCAAGCTATACCGCCCGCGAACTTCACCGCCTTCGACCGATTCAAGCAGGAAGTCGCCGCGACCCGGTTCAATCAGTTTGGTCGCTGCCCCAACTGGCGTTTCCGTATCCGCAATGACCTTGCGCCAGACAAGCGCAGGGCTGCCACCCTGTAATTGGGCATAGGCATTGGTTTCATTCTCTAGCTGATGACCGGACGGGCAGGACATGAAGGATTACGCAGCGCCTAGTTTTCGCCAAGAAGCAGTTTGCGCACTGCCTCGATAGCGTCTTCATTGCGTTCTACGCCGACCTCCTGACGAATGCCGGTGCGCAGCTGATCGCTATATTCACGCGAAATCGACTGGCTGAGTTCGCGCTTGGTTTGCGCAAAAATCGGATCGTCATTGGAAATAGTACCCGCTTCAATGTCCGTTAGACTGACAACAAACCATCCGGCATTTTGAGGTGCCTCAAGCCGCTTTGACGTACCTTCAGCCATGCTGAATAGCAGCGCCAGCGGTGGCGGAACCTGTTGTTGCTGGTTTGCTGCCAATTGCTCGCGGGTCAGGTTGATTGCGTCAGCCGGTGGCAAGTCTTTCTCCTCTGCCCGCATCGCGGCCGCCAAAGTCATATCGTCATCGGAGATACGCTTTAGAATCCGGTCAACGGCCTCCTTCGCGGCTTTTGACCCTTCGGCCAGTTTCCACGCACTTACGACACCATCCTTGATATCAGCTAGTGGCGCTGCAGCGGATTCGGTGATCTGTGTGACTTCAAAGACCAGGAAGGTTTCGCCCGGGACGACCTCCGCCAGCTGTGGTTCGCTCTCTTCCATCTGGAACGCGGTTTGCAGGGCAGGGCCGAGAACCTCAGGCGCGCGTTCCTGCGTTCCGTAAATGGCTCCGGCCCCGGTAATGGGCTCGGTAGTCTTGACTTCCAAATCCATTTCCTTGGCCAGATCGGTAAGCGATCCGCCATCAATCCGGTCTTCGACGCTCGCCGCGAGGTCGGACAGAGCCGTCCTTCGCTTCTCCACACGAAGCTCCTCGGTAATCTCGCCGCGTGCTTGTTCAAGATTGCGCCCTGGCTGGCGCTGAACCGTATCGACACGTGCCACATGAAAGCCCAGACCGCTACGGGCGGGTGCCGCAATTGCGCCGCGATCCGCCGCAAAAACCGCATTGGCAACTGCTTGCGATGTCTGTGACGCAAGTTCGCTTTTTCCGAGCGGGCCGACCTTCGCCGTTTGCAAACCGGCTTCACTGGCAGCGGCCTCAAGCGAACCGCCTGCAGCGACCTTGGTTGCAATTGCTGCTGCGGCTTGCTGGGTCGGCACGATCAGCTGTGTGATATTGCGTTTCTCGCTCGGCGCGTAAACTTCGCGGTTTTCTTCATACCGCGCTGCAATCTCCTGCTCGGTAGGCGCGAGTTTCGCGTCAAGAGCCTCATCTCCGAAGGTCGCATAACGGATGATACGGCGCTCGGGCCTAATATAGTCACCGCGGGTTTCTTCGTAAAAAGCCTGAAGCTGTTTATCCGTTGGATCATCAGACGGAGCAAAAGCGAATGCAGGCAAGATGCCAATCGCGCCTTTGCGACGTTCTTTCAGCAATGACGCATACCGTGAGGCAAATTTATCTGGCGCTACGGCACCGAACGAAGCCGGGACAAGTACCTGCTGCGCCAACAATCCAGCGCCCAAATCTTCACGCACCATCGCGTCGGACAAACCCTGCGCGCTGATAGCCTGACGATAAGTGGCATCATCGAAATTGCCGTCAGCCCCCCTGAAAGCAGGAATTGCTAAAATCTCGCTATTCACGAGGTTCATTCCGGCGCGAAGTCCGTATTTATTGGCAAAGCCGGAAATAGCAAAACGCTCTGTCAGCTGGGTCAGGACTTGCTCTAGTCCGCCTTGCTCCAGAAACGCTGGCATGGAAATTGTCGGGTTTTGCTGGCGGACGCGATCAACAGCCGTAGTGGCCGCGCGGCTCAAATCAGATGTGCTGATCTTTTCATCACCAACAACAGCGACCCGGTCCCCGCCGGAAACTCCGCCGAATGTTCCAGTGTTGGCAACATCACTACTCGCAAAGGCAAATGCGATAAGTGCCAGAAATGCCAAAGTTACGGCGATACCGATCTTGGACTGAAAAAAGCTGCGGAAAAACGTGATCATAGTGAAGGTCTAATCCGATTGGCTGCGATGCGGTGCATGGCAGAAGATTGAAATTACGAAGCCTTTATCGGGCCTGCGTCCTCGCGGCAACAGGTTGCCAAGTCTTTTGACCTAATCGTAAACTGCGTCTAGCGCACGAGGCCCCACGCCCCATATAGGGGCTCACAGTTTTTACAAACTGATCTGTATTTAATGATTTCAGGAACATAGCATGGCCGATCGGCCCTACATCGTAGGCAATTGGAAAATGAACGGTACGCGCGCAATGCTTTCCGAAGCACGTGCAATTGACCGTTCCTCCCAAAGATTAATGAAGGTGGAGGTCGCTTTGGCGCCGCCTTTCACTCTTATCCACGCAGTTCATCGCGAAGTTGAACAAATTGGCGTCGGTGCGCAGGACTGCCACGCTGCAGAGGAAGGTGCATATACAGGCGATATTTCTGCCGCAATGGTCGCTGATGCAGGCGCTAAATTCGTCATTCTCGGGCATAGCGAGCGGCGGGAGAATCACGGCGAGACGAATGCACTTCTTCGTGAAAAGTCGGCCGCTGCTCTTGAGGCCGGCATGCGCGTCATCATGTGCTGCGGCGAAACCGAAGAAACTCGCGACGAAGGCAAAGCCGAATCGTTCGTGACCCGGCAATTGAAAGCGTCGTTGCCAGAGAACCTGGAAAATCCTGCAGATGTTCTGACCGTTGCTTACGAGCCTATCTGGGCCATTGGAACGGGCCGTACACCGACCGTGGATGATGTCGCATCCATGCACAAAGCTATCCGTGCATTGTTGGTGGATTTGTATGGCGAGGAACAGGCTGACGAAGTTCGCATCCTTTACGGCGGTTCAGTGAAGCCGGAAAACGCAAAAGAATTGCTGTCGGCTGACGAAGTGGGCGGTGCTTTGGTGGGCGGGGCAAGCCTGACCGCAGAAAGTTTTCTGGGTATCGTGCTGGCTGCCGCAGAAGTTCAGGATCAATAGCACTGAGCCTCTGACCTTGCCCTTGGGCCAGACACAGCTTAGATGCGCAGCAGTTCATTTATAGAGAATATTTTATGTCGTTGTTTTTGTTCCTAACTGTCCTTCAGGCAATCGTTGCCGCCGCGTTGGTCGTGGTTATTCTTATGCAACGCTCGGAAGGCGGCGGCCTTGGTATCGGCGGTAGTCCGAACGGAATGATGAGCGCACGCGGTGCTGCGGATTTGCTGACCCGTTCGACAAAATGGCTGGCAATCACTTTCGTAGTTTTGTCGATTGTGCTGGCCGCCGTGGCGGTGGAAACAACTGGCACACAGGAAATTACCTCCACCATCGAACGCGGTACCGGCTCGCCGGACCCGCTTGCGGGCACCGCGGGTGAGGCAGGTGCAGTTGGCGAAGGTGCGGAAGCACCAGTAGCCCCGGCTGACGCTGCGGAAGAAGATCCGCTCGCCGACGTGGCAGGCTAAACAGAGACAGGTACCCGCCTGCGGATATTTTTCCGCACTTTATCATAACAATTGTGGATTGGTGCATTTGGTACGAGCATTGTGCTTGCGCCGACTCCGTTCACGCCCTTAAGGCTCGGCTCCCATGGCGCGGTACATATTTATCACCGGCGGCGTGGTCTCCTCGCTCGGCAAAGGTCTCATGGCAGCTAGTCTGGCAGCATTGCTGCAGGCGCGTGGCTACAAAGTTCGGATTCGCAAATTCGATCCGTATCTAAACGTCGATCCGGGCACGATGAGCCCTTATCAGCATGGCGAAGTTTATGTGACGGATGACGGCGCAGAAACCGATCTCGATCTTGGCCATTATGAGCGGTTCACCGGTGTCTCCGCCCGTCAAAGCGACAATGTAACCAGCGGCCGTGTGTATCAGGACATTATCGCGCGCGAACGGCGCGGTGACTATCTGGGCGCGACGGTGCAGGTGATCCCGCATGTCACTGATGAAATCAAGGCATTCGCGCTTGCGGACACCGATGATCTGGATTTCGTGCTATGCGAGATCGGCGGGACAGTCGGCGATATTGAATCGCTCCCGTTTATGGAGGCAATCCGGCAATTGCGTAACGAGCTGGAGCCGTTTGAAACACTCAGCGTTCATGTAACTTTGGTGCCTTACATCGCCGCCGCGGGTGAGCTGAAAACCAAACCGACACAGCACTCCGTCCGGGAATTGGCCGCACTTGGTATCAAGCCTGATATTCTGCTGTGCCGCAGCGAGCATGAGATTCCTGACGGTGAGCGGCGCAAGATCGCTCAATTTTGTAATGTTCGCGCGGAATCAGTGATACCTGCGCTTGACGCGCCTTCTATATATTCGGTGCCGTTGCAGTATCACCGGGAAGGCCTCGACAGCGAAGTTCTTCGCGGCTTCGGCATCAGCGACGCGCCCGAGCCGGATCTGTCAAAATGGGATGACGTAACGGATCGTTATTTCAACCCCGAAGGCGAAGTGACGATTGGTGTCGTGGGCAAGTATGTCGGGCTTCAGGACGCGTATAAATCGCTTAACGAGGCGCTGGTGCATGGCGGCATGGCCAACCGCGTCAAAGTGAATATCCGTTGGATTGACGCCGAGATATTTGAAGAGAACGATACTGATATCGCGGCCAAGCTGGAACCGCTTCACGGTATCCTGGTGCCGGGCGGATTTGGTGAACGGGGTTCCGAGGGCAAAATTGCCAGCGTACGATTCGCACGAGAACGCGGTGTGCCATTCTTCGGGATTTGCCTAGGAATGCAAATGGCCTGTGTCGAAGGCGCAAGGTTAGCGGGTATCGAAAAGGCCTCATCTACCGAATTTGGTCCGACTGACGAGCCAGTTGTTGGTATCATCACGGAATGGATGGGCGCCGAAGGTTTGGAAAAGCGGGCTGCGGATGGTGACCTTGGCGGTACTATGCGCTTGGGTGCATATGATGCCAAGCTGCAAGGTAACAGCCATGTCAGTGCGGTATATGGCGGAGCAACCGAGATTTCAGAACGTCACAGGCATCGATACGAAGTTAACGCTGCCTATCGCGATGCGCTGGAAAGTGAAGGGCTGGTATTCTCGGGAATGTCCCCTGACGGGCTGCTGCCCGAGATTGTGGAACGTCCTGACCACCCCTGGTTCGTCGGTGTCCAATTCCACCCGGAATTGAAATCCCGTCCATTTGACCCGCACCCGCTATTTGACGGATTTATTTCAGCCGCATTGCGGCAGTCAAGACTGGTTTGAAGCCCTAGAAAACTGCCGTGTTGCGTCGATGCACGCACATTGCGCGCGCGTTACCCCAAGTTTTTTAAAAAAGTTTGACTGCCCCTATTTGGGCCTCGTTCGCAACTGTCGGTCAGGCAAAGTCGTTACGATGGATACTAAATTCGCAATTTTCAAAGGCTTATGGTTCTAATGTTTTAACCGGATGGGCCGTGTCGTAATCTTAGGAATGTCCGGCCTATCCAAAAATGTAACACTTACCGATTTGTGGCCGTCACCGGGGTTTATCTTTTCTTCAAAATCCCCCAATAGACCGGCCAACGGCGGGGGCTTCAGAAAGTCGCGCCGTTTGATGGGACACAATTTTCATTCAGCTTGTTCCGGTATTGACCGTCTTCTGCGACCCGGACGGCCATTATTGGACAGGCGGCGCTTTTGCGTCGCGGGGCAGATCTTCGGATCTGCCCCTTACACCCATGCGGAAGCAACGCACAGAAAAGCCCGCACCACCAAACCGGCGGTACGGGCTCACTTATCTGTGTTTAAATGCTAAGGCTTAAGCCGCGTCCGCGTCTTCAGAGCCGCTGTCTTTCACAACTTCCAATGAGGCCTGACCGTTCACAGCGATCTTTTTCGGCTTCATCGCTTCGGGCACTTCGCGGATCAGGTCAATCACGAGCAGCCCGTCTTCCAGATCGGCTTTCGCTACGCGGACGTAGTCCGCCAGTTCGAACCGGCGCTCAAAGCCGCGATTGGCAATACCGATGTGCAGCATGTCGCCTTCGGTACCGTCTTCATCGCGCTTCTTGCCTTGAATCGTTAGCAAGTTTTGCTGCGCGGTAATGTCAATATCCGCAGGCTTGAATCCGGCAACCGCTAGCGTGATGCGATACTGGTCTTCATCACGGCGCTGGATGTTAAAGGGGGGGTAATTGTCGCCAGCATTAGTGCGTGCCTGGTTCTCGAGTAGATCGAACAAGCGATCAAATCCAACAGTGCTGCGGCGATAGGGTGTAAAATCAAAACGTGACATTCAAACAAATCCTCTTTGAGCAATTTGACAGTCCGGAACCTGCAGCATGCAGCGTTCCGGTTAAGGTGCTCTGGCCCATTGCGGCGCCAAGAACAGACATTATCTAGTACTTAGAGGCGGTCTTTCAAGACCCGTTAAATGCGCGCAGTACGCGCTCGAAAAGGATTGATAATGAGTAAACCAACCGTTGATATATATACGAAATTCACCTGCGGTTTTTGCCACCGTGCCAAGGCATTGCTTGAACGCAAGGGTGTCGAGTTCAACGAATTCGACATCAGCATGGGCGGGCCAAAAAAGGAAGAAATGCTGCAGCGCGCACCATCAGCGCGAACTGTCCCGCAAATCTTCATCGGGGATACGCATGTCGGCGGTTCTGACGACTTGGCTGCGCTTGATCGCGATGGCAAGCTAGACGCGATGCTCGCCGGATAATCGGGAATGCCGCGGATCGCAGTTGCACAAATGACATCCGGTATTGATCCGGATGCCAACGCTTCTGAAATTACCGAGTATATTCGGCGCGCGTCGGATGCCGGCTCAGCAATGCTGTTTACGCCAGAGATGTGCGCGCTGATCGATCGTGACCGCAAGCGGGCATCGGCTCATATTGTTCCGGAAAGTAGAAATTCCGTAATTCTGGCAGCGTGCGCTGCTGCACGGCAGCGTGGAATTTGGGTTGCCTTGGGTTCTGTTCCTGTACTCGCTGAGGACGGCAGATATGCCAACAGGACCATAATTATCGATCACGAAGGCGCGATCGCTGCACGTTATGACAAGATACATATGTTTGATGTTGATTTGGATAGCGGTGAAAGCTGGCGGGAATCAAATGCCTATCGTGCGGGTGATGCGGTCGTCGCCGTCGATACGCCGGTTGGCCGCTTAGGCCTGACAATTTGCTATGACTTACGGTTTCCGGCCTTGTTCGAGGAATTGGGACAACTAGCCTGTGATATGATCGCGATCCCTGCAGCTTTCACGGTGCCGACCGGCCGCGACCATTGGCACGTCCTGCAGCGCGCGAGAGCCATTGAGGCGAGCGCATTTGTGGTCGCTGCGGCGCAAACGGGTATCCATGAAGATGGGCGCTTAACCTACGGGCATAGCCTTGTCGTAGATCCTTGGGGAACCGTCCTGCTGGATATGGGCGAGGAACCCGGCCTGCAATTTGCGGATGTTGACCTCAACCGTATCGCTGAGGTGCGCAAGCAATTGCCTAGCCTTGCTAATCGGCGCAAAATGCCCAAGGGCTGCGTGCCATGATTGTGTTTGACCTGCATTGTGCGGACGGCCACCGCTTTGAGGGGTGGTTTGGCTCTTCAACTGATTTCGCAGACCAGTTTGATCGAGGGCTGGTGTCCTGCCCGCATTGCGGATCGGATCAGGTTAGCAAGGCCCCGATGGCTCCCAATGTAGCGGCGAAGTCCAACGCGCGTTCAGTATCATCTCCAACTCAGGAATCCACAGGCCCAGTTAAATCAGTCACCCGGTCTTCCACTGACAAATCGCCCGTGGCCAGCGGAACCCTGCCGCCAGAAGTTGCCACCGCAATGAAGAAGCTCGCCCAAGCGCAAGCCAAGGCTCTGAAAGAGAGCAAGTGGGTCGGCGGTGACTTTGCAGAAAAATCCCGCGCGATGCACTACGGTGAAGAAGACAGCGAAAGCATCCACGGAGAAGCTACGCTGGAGGAAGCGAAAGAGTTGCTCGACGAAGGGATTTCTGTCGCCCCGCTTCCGTTTCCGGTCGCAAAACCGGATGATCTGAACTGATTGCAACCTTGCGCCGGTCTGAGTAGATGCATTTTCGGCGCGCCCGTAGCTCAGTCGGATAGAGCATCAGATTCCTAATCTGGGGGCCACAGGTTCGAATCCTGTCGGGCGCACCATCTTCATAAGTCTTTTACACGTTTTGCTTCCATCCATGACAGTCCGACAAGACCCGCGGACAGTGCCATGGCGAGCGCGGCGTTTC
>JAHDBR010000081.1 GCA_020630295.1 Sphingomonadaceae bacterium | reverse complement strand
CTTTCGCTCCCTTCGTCCCGCTGCGTGTTTTATCGTCCTATTCCATGCTGGAAGCGGCGATTGATCCCAAGCAAATTGCGAAGCTGGCAAAAGAGCGCGGCTTTCCCGCAATCGCAATCTGCGACCGTAACGGTCTTTACGGGGCGGTCATGTTTGCAAAGGCGTGCTTTGATGAAGGCGTGCAGCCGATCATAGGCACTCTTCTGGGTATCGCGCGCGATGCAGAGGGAAAGCAGGTCGATTATCTGCCGCTCTACGCGCAGGATGAAGCCGGGTATGACAATCTTTGCCACCTTGTCAGCAAGGCCCATCTCGACCGCCCGCTGGAGTTTGAGCCCCATGTCAGAATGCGCGATCTGGAAGGACATACGGATGGCTTGATTGCGCTGACCGGCGGTGGTGATGGCGCATTGTCACGCCTTATCGGAGAAGGGCAGCAGGAACATGGCGAGGCGCTGCTTGACCGGTTGCAGGGGCTGTTTGCCGACCGCCTCTATATCGAACTGACGCGCAAAACCGATGCGGTGCAGGATGCCGCCGAAGATGCGCTGATCGACCTTGCCTATGCGCGCGACATTCCGTTGGTGGCGACCAATCCGGCCTTCTTCGCCGAACCGCATATTTACGCCGCGCATGATGCAATGTTGTGCATCGCCAATTCGACGCAAATCGATGCCGATGAAAGGCCGCGCTCCAACCGCGAAGGGTTCGTTAAATCCGCCGCGATGATGGAGGAGCTGTTCGATGATCTTCCCGAAGCAACTGAAAACACGCTGACCATCGCGCAAAGATGTGCCTATGCGCCGCCCTATCGCGATCCCATTCTGCCCAGCCTTGCCGGTGATTTGGAAGGCGAGGCGAAGGCGCTAGCCGATGATGCACGCAAAGGGTTGGCCATGCGGCTGGAACCCTATGGCGAAATGTCCGCAGAAGAACGCAAGGTCTATGAAGACCGGCTGGATTTCGAAGTCGATATTATCGTCAAAATGGGATTTCCGGGATACTTCCTGATCGTTGCCGACTTTATCAAATGGGCGAAGGATAACGGTATTCCGGTCGGGCCAGGGCGCGGTTCGGGCGCGGGCTCGCTGGTTGCCTGGGTGCTGACCATTACCGATCTTGATCCGATCAAGCTGGGCCTGCTGTTCGAACGTTTCCTCAATCCGGAACGTGTGTCCATGCCCGATTTCGATATCGATTTCTGCGAGACGCGGCGCGGCGAGGTGATCCGTTATGTGCAGCAGAAATACGGTGCCGATCACGTGGCACAAATCATCACCTTCGGTAAGTTGAAAGCGCGCGCTGTGCTGCGCGATTGCGGCCGGATTTTGCAGATGAGCTATGGTCAGGTCGACCGGCTGTGCAAGATGGTGCCTAACCATCCGACCGATCCGTGGACATTGCCGCGCGCGCTCAACGGAGCGGCCGATTTCAAGCGCGAATATGACAATGATAATGAAGTGAAGCGCCTGGTTGATCTGGCGATGCAGCTGGAAGGCTTCCCGCGTAACAGTTCCACTCACGCGGCGGGCGTGGTGATCGGGGACCGGCCATTGGCCCAGCTGGTGCCCCTATACCGTGATCCGCGTTCGGATATGCCGGTGACCCAGTTCGACATGAAACACGTCGAATCCAGCGGCTTGGTGAAGTTCGATTTTCTTGGGCTGAAAACGCTTTCTGTACTGCGTAAAGCGACAGACTTGCTGGAAAAGCGCGGAATTACCGTCGATCTGGCGATGCTGGCTTGGGATGATCCTGCGGTGTTTGACCTGCTTAAGGCGGGTAACACCGTGGGCGTTTTCCAGCTGGAATCGGAAGGTATGCGGCGCACGCTGACGGCGGTAAAGCCGACCAAGTTTGAAGATATTATTGCCCTCGTATCGCTGTATCGCCCGGGTCCAATGGATAATATTCCGCTATTCGGGAAACGTAAATCGGGCGAAGTGGAAATCGAATATCCGCACCCCAAGCTAGAAGGTATTCTGTCCGAAACCTACGGCATTTTCGTGTATCAGGAACAGGTCATGCAGGCCGCCCAGATACTGGCCGGTTACTCTCTGGGTGATGCGGATTTGC
This sequence comes from Sphingomonadaceae bacterium, assembly GCA_020630295.1. Lineage (GTDB taxonomy): Bacteria > Pseudomonadota > Alphaproteobacteria > Sphingomonadales > Sphingomonadaceae > Pontixanthobacter. The sequence continues at coordinate 3,831 of JAHDBR010000081.1, read as the reverse complement.
TCCGCCGCGCAATGGGCAAGAAGGTGCAGGCGGAAATGGATGCGCAGCGCACGCGCTTTGTCGAAGGCTGCGCCGAATTGTCCGGTATTGATGCGAAAAAAGCGAACGAGCTGTTCGATTTGATCGACAAGTTTGCCGGCTATGGCTTCAACAAATCGCACGCTGCCGCCTATGCCTTGCTTGCCTATCAAACTGCGTGGCTGAAGGCGCATTATCCCGAAGAATTCTACGCTGCATCCATGTGCTTTGATATGCACCAGTCGGAAAAGCTGGCGCTGTTTGTCGATGATGCGCGGCGGCATGATATCGAGATTGCGCCACCTGATCTGAACCGGTCCGAAGCGGAGTTTACGGTCGAACGGACTGACGAGGGGTATGCAGTGCGTTATGCGCTGGCCGGCATCCGCAATGTTGGTGAAAAAGCGATGGATGCCATTGTGGCAGAGCGCGGGGCGAATGGCTGGTTCGAGAGCCTGAAAGACTTGTTCGAGCGCCTGCCGCCCGGATCAATGAACCGCCGCCAGTTGGAAGGTTTGATCTGCGCAGGCGCGCTTGACGAGTTCGAGAAAAACCGCGGAATGCTGTTCGAGAATGTCGAGCTGCTGCTGGCGACTGCAGATGCTGCCACGCGGGAACGCGAAAGCGGGCAGGCGGCCCTTTTTGCGGGTGAGGATGCCGCAAGCGATACGATGCGGCTGAAAGAGGTTGAGGATTGGTCTCGCCCTGACCGAATGGCGAAAGAGCGCGAGAATTTCGGCTTCTATTTCTCCGCCCATCCGGTGCAGCAATATTGGACCATCGCTTCTGCCAATGGCGCACGGACATTCCAAAGCCTGATGGAAGCGGGCGCACCGCCGGGCGGACGTCAGCAAGCCGTAATGGCGGCCATGGTCGAAAGCGTAAACAAGGGCAAAACACGGCGCGGCAAGGACTTCATCCGCGCTGATTTCTCCGATTCCACCGGCCAATTCAGCGCCGCGTGTTTTGAGGAATCACTGGTTGAAAGTTTCCAGAAATGGGCGGCCGAAAGCACCTGCATCCTGCTCAATGTCGAACTCGATTCGCCAAGCCCGGACGAGCCGCCGCGTGTCACAATTCGCGGCGGCAGACCACTGGAAGAGATCAAAGGCGGCTCTCGGATGCTGCTGAAGCTGGAACTGGCCGATGCAGCGGCGCTGCATGATCTGAAGCTGGAGCTCACACCCGGAACACCCGGTCACGGCGAGGTTTTGGTGACACTGAAAACAGGTACAGAGATGGAGCCGATGATGCGGCTCGGGCGCGATTATGCGCTGGACGGCGAACTGGCCGAGCGGCTCGCTTTGATCGAGGGGATCGACAAGGTCGCGCTGACGACCCGGCGCGGCGCTTCACACCTCCGTCTGGTCGCCTGAATCTCGCGTAAGCCTCTGAAAAATATGGCTATACCGGGCGGCTGTGAAAATGATTAGCGGGACCAGCAATGTGTTCCAGATATCGTGCAGGCTGCTGCGGACAAACGGGTCGTTCTCTCGCAGCTGGTTGTAGCGCATATCGAAAATTTCGCCTGTCACCGCGACTGCCAGAACCAGCAGAACCGGCTTCCATTCCCACGCCTTCCATTTGAACAACAGGCACGCCGTAATAAATACGGCGAGCGCCACGTAAATATGCAATGCGTCTTTTGCGAGGCCGGAATGTTCGACGATCAGCAGCTTTAAGTCATTAAGCGGGTTCATCACCAATGAATGGCGGTGATTGCGTTACGTGACAAGCGAAGGCATGAAGGGGGCCACAAAAATAAATGGAGAGTATGCCAATGACCGCCAACGCTTTGGGAGCAATGCAGGACTGGACCATGCGGGTGACGCACGTGATCGATCACGCGGCCCGCGAATCCGGAGATCGGGAAATTGTTACCTATTGGGCGGACGGGCATGAATCGCGGACGGATTGGGCCGGTATCAGGCGCGATGCGCTGAAAATGGCGCAGGCGCTTCAGGCGATGGGTTTGAAGAAAGGTGACAAAGTCGCCAGTCTGGCGATGAACCATTCGCGCCATCTGGTCAGCTGGTATGGGGTCGCCGGAATGGGCGGGGTGCTGCACACTATCAATCCGCGTCTGTTTGAAGACCAGTTGGAATATATCGCCAATCATGCGGAAGATAAGGTGCTGCTATATGATGCAGCATTCCAGCCAATTGTCGACAAGATGAAGGACCGCTGGACCACCATCGAACATTACGTCTGCTATGATCCGGCAGACGGGTTTGAAGGGATCGGCTTCGAAGACTGGATCGGCGCGCAGGACGGCAATTTTGAATGGGTAACGGGTGACGAGCGCGATCCGTGCATGATCTGTTATACCAGCGGCACGACGGGCAATCCCAAAGGCGTTCAGTACGAGCATCGCTCAACTGTGCTCCACGCAATATCCGGCCTTCAGCCTTCCACATTCAATTTCAGCGCATCCAGCGTGATGTTGCCTGTGGTGCCGATGTTCCATGCGGCCAGCTGGGGGCTTCCCTATGCGGGCGCGATGGCGGGTATCAAGTTCGTATTCTCTGCGGTCAATGATCCCGCGATCTTGCATATGCTGATGGAACGCGAGGGCGTGACCGACAGCGCCGGTGTGCCCACCGTGTGGCTGGCGCATTTCCAATATTGCGATGCACAAGGCATCGACCTGCCGAAACTGAAGGCTGCGACTATTGGCGGTTCCGCTTGTCCGCGCTTTATGATCGAGCGGCTGATGAAGAACGGCACGCGTGTGCAGCACGCATGGGGCATGACTGAAACCAGCCCTATTGGTACCGTAGGCGGGCCCACCCACGACTGGGACGAGCTGACATTTGAACAAAAGGTCGACAAGACAGCGATGCAGGGCCGGCCGATTTTCGGTGTCGAACTGCGTACGGTTGATCTCGACGATATGAGCACGCCGCTGCCGCGCGATGGCGAGACATCCGGCGCGCTGCAAATCCGCGGTCCGTGGATTATCAAACGATATTACAAGGCTGAAGAAGACGCGGCCGATGCCGATGGCTGGTTCGACACAGGCGATGTCGGCATTATCCACCCCGATGGCACATTGCAGCTGACGGACCGCACCAAGGATGTGATCAAATCGGGCGGCGAATGGATCAGCTCTGTCGAATTGGAGAACGCTGCTGTGGGCTGTGACGGCGTGGCCGAGGCAGCCTGCGTTGGTATGCCGCACCCGAAATGGGATGAACGTCCGGTCCTGTTTGTCGTCAGGTCGGAAGGTTCCGATGTCAGCGCCGCCGATGTGCTCGAATATCTCAAGCCCCAGATTGCGAAATGGTGGATGCCGGACGCAGTCGAGTTCGTGGATGACATCCCGCACACCGCCACGGGCAAGATCAGCAAGAAAGATCTGCGCGACCGGTTCAGCGATTACACCTTGGGCTGACGGAGCAAGCTATGACGTCGTTTATCGATCCAAGCCCCGCCAATTTTCAGGCGTTCAAGGATTTGCCGCGTGATGAGCCGATCCATATGCTCAACCTGTTGCTGTTCAAGGACCATGCCGAATATCCGGAGGGGCACGAACATCACGGCAATGGCTGGAGCGGGCAGCGCGCCTACCGCGAATATGGCAAGACCAGCGGCCCGATATTCCAGCGCGTTGGCGGCAGCATCGTATGGCGCGGCACGTTCCAGACGATGGTGACCGGACCCGATGACCGCGTGTGGCATGACGGATTTGTGGCGCAATATCCCAATAGCGGCGCCTTTTTCGAAATGATCAAAGACCCGGAATATCAGCTGGCCGTTGTCAACCGCACCGCCGCGCTCGCAGATAGCCGCCTGGTCCGTTTCAAACCGGGC
>JAHDBR010000017.1:14059-44744 GCA_020630295.1 Sphingomonadaceae bacterium | reverse complement strand
AGACGGCCTCACCCTGAATTTTGCGAAGGGGCGTGCAGCGATGTGCGTCCCTTTTGTTCGATGAATGGTATATTTCAGCCGCCGAGTTACATTGAAATTTATGACGGTTTCTGTAGTTTGATTGTATGAAAACCCCTTTCTACATGGCATCTATCGCCGCTGTTTGCGCAGCATTTGCGACATCTCCTGCGAATGCTGAAGAGGCGGAATTCGCGCCCCTCAGCGTGCAGCAATCTTCCTCGGTCGATTATACGGCTGGGCTCGCCCAGTTTACACCGCGACCAGACAGTGCCGAAACCAAAATTGACTATTCGCACTGGGACGAAGCGCTCAAATATTTCGTTTTTAGGATGGGCCGCTCTGCGCGCGAAGGCGCGCCAAGCGTGTCACCAGAAATGGGTACGCGGCGCGTGTTCGGTCATGCCTCGCGGCTCAGGCTGGAAGGCAACCGAGTTGGTTTTTCATTCCTAGAGGACGAGCAGATCACTGCCCTGACTGCCTACCGGCAAGATCTCGAAAATACTGCTAACTTGGTAAATATCAGCGCGCTTCCCAAGAACGAACAATTAGCGTTCTGGATTAACCTGCACAATGTTGCGATTATTGAACAGATTGCGCGTGCATATCCAGTGCAGCAACCATCACGAATGAAGATCGGGCCGGACAAACTCCCACTTGACCAAGCAAAGATTGTAACGGTTTCCGGTATCGCGCTAAGCCCGCAGGATATCCGTACTAAAATTGTTTTTCCGAACTGGCGCGATCCCCGGGTGATCTATGGATTTTTCCGCGGGGAAATTGGCGGTCCGACTATCCAAAAGAAAGCCTTCAATGGCGAGAATGTGGGCGAACTTCTGGATGAGTCAGCCTTTGAATTCGTCAATTCACTGCGGGGCACCGAAAAACGCGGAAAGACGCTTCATGTTTCAAAGCTCTATGAGGAAGCAGCTCCGTTCTATTTCAATGATCTGAATCAGGATTTGCGCCAGCATATCAAAAAATTCAGTACCGACGAGGTCGGACAAATGATCGACCGGACGACGCAAATTCGTGCGACTCTGTACGAACGCGATATTTCAGACCTCGCTGGCGGCGAACGTTCGCCTGTCTATAGTAACACGACCAGCAATTATGACCCCCGCGGTACCGGCCTCGCAAGCCGCAACCGAGCGCCGCCCACGGGCGTACCAGCCAACATCGGCCGACTTGTTTCAGAAAAAGAGAACAAGATGCGCAAGCTTCGTAGGTCAGGTGCATTGGAAGGCCGCGTGATTGTTTTGGATCCTGCGAAAAGAGCAGAACAAGAACAAGCCAATAAAGAAATAGAATAAACTACGGATACCTACAGCGAAAAGGGCGCGCAGCAATGTGCGCCTTTTTTGTATGTGAACCCGGTGCAAATTCAGTGCGACAAACAGATTGCCGATCCAAGTAATTGTGTTAATTGGCATAGGCTTTCGACTCAATTTGTCAGGGGATTTCAATGTTATCCGCACGCTCGCTGACCGGAAAACCGATTGGCATCATGGAAGACTTCATCACCGAGCAAGAGCGTAAGCAGCTCATGTTCTACGCGTCTTCGCCGAACGCTCCGTGGGAAACCTATCTCCCGCCGACCGATGTCTGGCATGGCCGGATGATCAATCCCGGGAGTATGTCGCCGAAGATCCTCAAAATCATGGAGAAGATCCGTCGCCGGTCGGCAAAAGCGATCAAGAAGCATTACGGCATTACCGATCCCGTATATGCCGATACGCTGCAGCTGGTGCGATGGAGACCCGGCGATGATCAGGCACCTCACGCCGATTGCGAGCAGCCCGATGGCACCCCGAACGAATTTCCGTGGCGCGCCTTCGCCTCGATCATATATCTGAATGACGAATATGAAGGCGGACAGATCCATTTCCCAACACTGGGCGTGGAGCCGGAACTTAAGCCGCGTATGCTGGCCTTCTTTCCCTCGACTGCGGACTATCTGCACGGAGTAAAGGAAATCACCAGCGGTATCCGCTACACCTTCAGCTGCTTCTACACCTTTGACCCGACAAAGCATGACGGCCGTTCGGTTTAGCGACTAACGGCAGCGAATGCTCCGGCTGCATTGCCTTTACCCGGCCAATCGCTAATTTGCCGCGCAAGAAGGGAATGCCGCAGAATGACCGCACGCCGCATCGGATTTATCACTGGCCTGCTGGCCTTTGCGATTACCGTTCTGGTACCAGCACCTGCGGGTATGCCATCAGAAGCGTGGCTGGTTGCGGGGCTGGTCGTATGGATGGCTGCATGGTGGATGACCGAAGCGATTCCGCTTACCGCAACTGCCCTGCTGCCCTTTCTGGTGTTGCCATTTGCCGGCGTTATGTCGGCCCGCGAGACTGCGGCAGCTTATTACGCGCCGATCCTGTTCCTGATTTTGGGGGGCGCGTTTATTGCTCTGGCAATCGAGCGGACCGGACTGCACCGGAGGCTATCGCTTGCAATCCTGAGAACCGTGGGCGCTGGCGGAGGGCAATCACGATTGCTGTTGGCATTCATGATCAGTGCGGCATTGCTTTCGATGCTGATTTCAAACACGTCTACTTCGCTGATTATGATGCCCATGGCACTGGCCGTGCTCGCTGGTGGCGGTCTGGAGCCTGACGATCAGGAGGGTCTGGCCGGAGCGCTACCTATCGGCATTGCCTTTGCAGCATCGATTGGCGGGCTTGGTACAATCGTCGGATCGCCCACAAACGGCATCGCTGTTGCCTTGCTGGACAGTATGATCGGGCTGGAGATCAGTTTTGCGCAATGGACGATGTTCGGGCTGCCCATTGTGCTGGTCGGGGTGCCTGTCGCAGCGTTTATTATCTCACGAGTGCAAAAAGTCTCCGCCCATCCTTTTGATGTAGATGCAGCCCGCGCGGCGATAGATACACATTCTAAATGGACCACGCCAGAGCGCCGTTTGGTGCCGATTGTTCTTATCACATTCGTCCTCTGGATGAGCGTACCGATACTGAAGGATTACCTTCCAGCAGGATCGCTGACCAATGGTACAATTGCTGTGGCCGCAGGGCTTGCGCTGTTCATGCTGCCGGACGGAACAGGTAGACCATTGCTCACCTGGCAGGAGGCAGACCGCGCACCGTGGGGCGTAATCATGATGTTTGGTGGCGGCTTGGCGCTGGCTGCGGGTATGCAGGCTTCGGGACTGGCTGACTGGCTTGGCAACGCTCTGCTGCCGCTATCCGCTGTGCCGCTAATCATAGTTGCGCTCGCCATTGTAGCTATGGTGGTGCTGATTACGGAGTTCGCGAGTAATGTGGCGACTGCGAGTGCAATCATCCCTGTCGTCGCCAGCTTGGTCGTGGCGATGGGCGCAGATCCGATGCTGCTGGCCATGCCCGCCGCACTCGCTGCAAGCTGGGGCTTTATGTTGCCTGCCGGAACCGGCCCGAACGCAATTGCATGGGCGACCGGGCGGATTAAATTGCCGCGTATGGTTGGAGCTGGATTCATACTTGATGTGGTCGGCATATTCCTGATTGTCGGGTTGGTCTGGGCGATGGCTGCATTGACTTGACCAGCATATACACAGCACCGCTTGCTGAAACTGGTTACAGATGATACCGGATTTTCCGTAAAGGATAAGGCGGAGATGCGTTCCTGCGGAGGTTAGGAACGGGAGGCCGACTGATCCATGTAGCTCCTGCCTTCCTGGGAGCGTTTGAATAGGAAGATACTCCGCCATGACCGATGCAACCGACGCAGTCGACACCCCCACCCCTCGGCGCAATCCCAAACCCGAAGTCAAAACAATTGGTGGCCGCGAGCTTAAACCAAGCACGTTGATGATGGGGCACGGCTATGATCCGGCTTTGTCCGAGGGGTCGCTTAAAGCACCGATTTTTCTCACATCGACCTTTGCGTTTGAAAACTCTGCTGCAGGCAAGCGCCATTTCGAAGGTATCACCGGTAAACGGCCGGGCGGTGCGGAAGGTTTGGTCTATTCGCGATTTAACGGTCCGAACCAGGAAATCCTCGAAGACCGTCTGGCTATTTGGGACGGAGCGGAAGACGCACTGTCTTTCTCCAGCGGAATGACCGCGATCACTGTTATGATGCTGGCTTATTGCAATGCCGGTGACGTGATTGTCCATTCGGGACCGCTTTATGCAGCAACCGAAGGCTTCGTAGCCAAAGTCATGAGCAAATACGGCGTCACCTATGTCGACTTCCCGGCAGGTGCGACGCGCGAAGAGCTGGACGCAATAATGGCAGCCGCACAAGCCAAAGCGGACGATCAGGGCGGGAAGGTAGCGATGGTCTATCTTGAAAGCCCTGCTAACCCGACCAATGCGCTGGTGGATATTGAAGCTGTCCGCGATGCACGCGATGCTGCGTGGCCTGCAGACGGACCGCCAATCGCAATCGACAACACATTCCTAGGCCCCTTGTGGCAGCGGCCGCTAGACCATGGCGCTGATGTTGTGGTGTATTCGCTGACCAAATATGTCGGCGGACATTCGGACCTCGTCGCCGGTAGTATTGCTGGCGCGAAGAAATGGATGGACCCCGTCCGCGCACTGCGCAACACAATGGGCGGCATTGCCGATCCAAACACCGCATGGATGCTGCTACGTTCGCTCGAAACTGTAGAATTGCGGATGCAGCGGGCGGGCGAGAATGCGGCGAAAGTCTGCGCCTTTCTTAAAGACCACCCGAAGGTGGACGGCCTTGGCTATCTCGGCTTTATCGATGATCCACGCCAGCAGGATATTTATGACCGCCATTGCAAAGGTGCTGGCAGCACATTCTCTGTCTTCATCAAAGGCGGAGAGGCAGAAGCGTTTCGTTTCCTAGACAGTATGCAAATCGCCAAGCTTGCTGTGAGCCTGGGCGGTACTGAAACGCTGGCCAGCCTCCCTGCCGCTATGACTCACCTCTCCGTACCCGATGAGCGCAAGGCCCAGCTTGGCATAACGGACAATCTGGTCCGCATCTCTATCGGCATCGAAGATCCCGATGATCTGATCGCGGACTTCGAACAAGCGCTCGCGCAAGTGTGATCGCGCCAGTCTGATTGCGAAAGGGGCAGGTCTAATGAATATCGCTTTTCTCGCCTGCCCCGGCACGCTGCCGCCAACTGGCGGTGATATCGGACAGACGCGCCGTGGAGATGCTTTCGAGCATGATCTGCAGGTCGCGGCGCTACGCCCGCCGATTGAGGCAGCGGGCGGAACGCTGACCGAGATACACTGGCGCGCTCCACTCGCAGAATTCGCCGGACACGACTGTGTGTTGCTGGGGACAGCGTGGGATTATCAGGACCATGCGGCGGAGTTTCTCGCTAAGCTGGAAGAACTGCAGCGTTTAGACCTCGCTGTATTCAATCCGCCTGAGTGTGTGCGCTGGAATATCGACAAACGGTACTTGCGCGAGTTGGCCGATAATGGCGTCAGAACAATACCTACGATCTGGTCGGACAATCCGGACGGCGACGAGGTCAAGCGCGCCCTCGATCATTTCTCGGCAGACAAGGTCGTGGTCAAACGGCAGATCGGCGCGGGCGGAGAAGGCCAATTCCTCTTTAGCCGTGACGAGCTTCCTGCATCAAAATGGTCAATGGGTCACGCCGCAATGATCCAGCCCTTCCTGCCGGCAATCAAGCAAGAGGGTGAACTGTCCCTAGTGTTCATTGACGGAGAGTTCTCCCACGCTATCCGCAAAACTGCCGCTGATGGTGAATACCGCATACAATCACTATATGGCGGCAGAGAAGAAACGATCACACCCAGCGGCGCCGATATTGCTGCAGCAGGCTCCGTTCTGGAAGCCTTCCCGGGAGACACTCCATTATATGCCAGGATTGATATGGTGAGAGCCGGAGATGGCGGTTTGATGTTGATGGAGGCAGAAGCAATCGAACCCTATCTGTATCCTGAGCAAGGACCGGATTTGGGCGAACGGATTACTGCTGCTATCCAGCGGCGGCTGGCCTTATTGTAGCCATATCGTAGCAAGGAAATTTCAATGTCCGACCGCAAGCCCGTATTCTTGGTTCTGGGCGCGGGCGCGGGCATTGGCGGGAACGCCGCGAAGCGTTTTGCCAAAGGCGGGTATCATGTAGTCCTTGCGCGCCGGTCTAACTCTGGCGGGCTGGAAGAAATGGTCCGGCAGATTACCGATGCTGGCGGATCTGCGTCGGGCCAGTTGATTGACGCTGCGCTTCCTGGTTCAATCGAAGATCTGGTAGAACAGGTCGAAGCCAATATTGGTCCGATTGAATGCGCGCTGTTCAATCTGGGCGCGCAAATCGGCAATCGGAAACTTGCCGATACCAGTTACAAGGCGTTCGAAATGGGCTGGAGATTGGCAACTTTTGCTCCCTTCCGCCTGGCGTCCGCGCTCTTTCCCAAGATGGTAGAACGCGGATCGGGCACATTCATTGTGACAAGTGCGACCGCCGCCATGCGCGGCAATGCGGGCCAGCATAGCCACGCGGCAGCAATGGGCGGGAGGCGGATGCTATGCCAAACGCTCAATGCAGAGTTTGCGCCGCAGAATATCCATGTCGCCCACGTGGTGATTGACGGACCAGTGGACGCGCCCGATACGCTTGGGAAAATGCTGGGCGACCAGTTTGACGCATATAAGGCCAGCAAAGGTGCAGACGGTGTTATTGACCCGTCTGCCATCGCAGAAACCTATTGGCATATTGCGCATCAACCACGCAGTGCATGGACGCACGAGCTCGACATTCGCCCGTTCGGTGACACACCTTGGTGGAACGACAATTAGGTAAGGGCAGGTAGGGCTTTCAGCCTTTCCATTCGCGCCGTTCTTCGGCTTGTTTCAGGACCTCGTAAGCCACCTGAATCTTCTGAAACTCTTTCGCGGCTTCCTCGTCATTCGGCTTCACGTCCGGGTGCACCGCCTTGGCCTTTATCCTGAATGAGCGTTTGATCGCATCGAAATCGGCATCGGTTTCCAGCCCCAATGCCTCAAGCGCCAGCAATTCATCCGCCGTGCGCCCGCCATCACCGGTACCGCCAGCCCATCCATAATGCGACGCCTCGGCATAGGCGTTCGCATCGCGTTGCTCGGTGCGCTGACGCTCCGCAGCTTGTTCCTTATCCAGACCTTCGAAATAGTCCCAGCCGCGATTATATTCGGCCGCGTGTTTTTGGCAGAAATACCAACGTTCCGGACTGTTAGGCGTCTTGGGCGCAGGGCATAATCCTGCCTCTTCACAACCGTGCCGGTCGCATTCTTTTTGCGCCACCGTTTCCCGAGAGCTGCCGTAATTGCCCCATTTGGGAAAACCCCAATTATTGGACCGGCCCTTCCCGCTCATAAAGCCAGTCTCGCGGCCGCGAGGCGCATTGTCGTTCGTCGGTTTTGCATAGCGTTTAGCCTAGGCCGTCTTGATCGTTTTTGGAAGGGCGGGAACAAAGTTGCGATGTGAAATGTTGCATCGCAATAATGTCTTCACATATCGGCTCTATCGGGCCTGTGAACCAGTTTAAAGAAGTTTCTAGAACAGACCATGAGCAAACAATTATCCTTTTCCGCCACTGTATCGGGCCTGACCATGGCTCTGTTTGCGCTCGCCGCAATGCTTGGCGGTTTGCAGGATACACCGTCCGCTCATCCGTCAGGGTCAAGCCTATTGTCTGCCAGCGCTCTGGCAAACTAAACCGCCCATAGAAAAGGGCGGCCTGCTCTGCGCAAAGCCGCCCTTCTCCTGTGATCCATCAATTCTAGTTTATCACCACGCTGACAGCGCGGCGGTTTTGCGCCCATGCCTGTTCGTTTGAACCAAGCGCAGCAGGCCGTTCTTTGCCATAGCTTACAGTTCGGATGCGGTTCGCAGCCACGCCCAGGCTGACCAGATAATTCTTTGCAGCATTCGCGCGCCGCTCACCCAGAGCAAGGTTATAATCGCGTGTACCGCGTTCATCTGCGTGACCTTCGACCGTAATATTGATCGACGTGTTGCGCGCTAGATATTGTGCCTGGGTTTGCAGGGCCGCAGCATCCGCGCTGTCGATATTGAAACGGTCGGTATCGAAATAAATCACATTCTGGCCGTTAACCGAATTTACGAAGTGTTCCTGCGTACCCAGCACAGGGCCGGTAGGGACATCCGCTACGGTTGCCGTTTGCGTGGTTTGGCCCGGATCGGGCGGAAGGACTTCCGGCGCAGTTGTTTTACAGCCGGCAAGCGCCGCTGCGCCCGCCAGAACAGTCAAGGTTGCGAAACGAGTATTCATCAAGCGTCTCCTTTAATTGACGGAGTGTCTGCGCCCCAGCGACCTCCAATTTCCCGATATATCCCAAAATAACGCATTCAGGGAAGAATAGGTCCCCATGCCGGATCAGAGGCGTCCACCGGTGTCGGCAGTTTGCGTTCATTTCGGCCTGTCAAATCAACTTGCCAAAGCGATGTCTTGCCGGAATTCCTCTGGGTCCGGAAAAACTGCACGATGCGGCCATTCGGTGCCCATGTGGGTGCTTCATCCTGCCAGCTATCTGTCAAATGCCGCAGACTGCCGCCGCCCGGGCTCATCACTGCAATACGAAAATTGCCGGCAATATGAGTAAAGGCAATCTGGTCACCGCGCGGGCTCCATTCGGGTGTCGCGGCGCGGCCTCCGAAAAAGCTCAGGCGTTTTTGATTATCGCCATTGCTGTCCATCACGTAAATCTGCTGGCTTCCCGAACGGTCGCTTTCAAACACGATCCGCGATCCGTCGGGTGAATAGGACCCGCCAATATCAATCCCGGGGGTGTTGGTCAGCCGCACGCTTGGTCCGCCGGAAGACGACACACGATATATGTCCGTATTGCCCGAAACCGCCATGGAATAGAGTATCCACCGCCCATCTGGTGACCAGCGCGGCGCAAATGTGGGGTTGCTGCTTTCCGTAATCAGCGTTTGGCGGCCCGTACCGATGTCATAGACATAGATGCGCGGATTACCGTCAACATAGCTGAGATACAGCAACTTGCGGTAATCGGGCGAATAGCGCGGGGTCAGTGCCGTGGACCGGCCGGTGGTGATAAAGCGGTGGTTCGCGCCATCACTATCCATAATCGCCAGGCGTTTGGTCCGGTTATCCTTTGGTCCGGTTTCCGCAATATAGGCGATGCGGCTGTCAAAGAACGGGTCTTCACCGCTCAGCCTTGAGTAGACGAGATCGGCACATTTATGCGCTGCACGCCGCCAGTCGCTTGGCGGAACAACCCAGCCTGCACGCGCCAGTTCATCTTGCAAGGCGACGTCGTAAAGGTAACAGCCGACCGTCAGTCGTCCGTCTGCCCGCGCGCGAACATAGCCATGCACCAGCATTTCGGCGCTGCGATTATTCCACGTTGGCCAATTCGGTCCTGTGATTTGTGCAAATGTAGGCTGCGGCAATGCATCCGGTCCGGTGGGCTTGAACAAACCATTATTGCGCAAGTCATTGAATACGACCCGCGCGAGTTGTTTACCCAATTCTGCTGTGCCGCCATTGCTTGCGGGGGTGGGCACATCGCGGTCTGTGGCAAATCCGGCGATGGCAATGCCAAGATCTTCCCAATCGCTATCATCGGTAACGCTGCCGGACAGGCCGAATTCCTGTTCAACCGTCTCCACCTCGCCGCTTTCCGGCAAAGGCGCGCCAAGGTCCTGCGCAAAGGCCGGAGCAGCGAGAGGTGCAACAAGCGCGAACGCAAGAGCCAGTTTGAAAATCCGCATTATTTAAAGCCTTCTGTCGAAACGCCAGTCTCTGATGTATTTCCAATTATCATAAAAATCTTCGGGCAGGTTGAACGGTGCGGCGAGTTGCACCGCACGTATGGCACGTTCTGCATGAACCTCTGCCTGAGCGCGATTGGCGTCATTAATGCCGGACTGGCTTACCACTGTCGGTGTACCCGCCAGACTGCCATCCGCATTCATGCGCCATGTCAGGATCGTCACAATCTTATCCGCATCCACGCCTTGCGGTGACCGCCAGTGCGGGCGAAGCTGACGTGTGATGGCGGAGCGCAGGCCGGCTGCTTCTCTCGCGCCGAATGTCCGCGCGGGCGCACGGGTTTCTTGGCTTGTTGTGCTTTCTCCGGCGCCTGGCAAGAAATCAGCACCGATCCGGCTTCCGCCGCCTCTGCGCGCTGCCGGTTGCGGCGAAGTTCGCTCCGGCGCAGCCCTGCGGGCGGGTTGGCGCGGGGGTGTCCTTCTCGCCTGAGGTTGTCTGGGCCGGTTGGGGCGCGCTTGTGGTTGACGCCTCGCTGGTGCCGCCTCTGTACGCCGCTGCCGGGGCGGTGGCGGTGCTGCTTCTGGCACTATTTCCGGAACGGGAGCAGGCAGCACCTCTGGCGGCGTATCCAATGCGCCGGGGGTATCCGCCAATACCGGCGCGGCCGGGGCGCGGCTTTCTGGCACAGGTTCTGGCGCAGTATCTGCCAGACCGACATCTGTGGCGAGGCTTACCGTAACACGTTCAGGCACGGTAACCGGTTCCGGTTCCGGCTGCGTTAGTAATATCGCGACGATCGCAATATGCAGCAGAACTGCGACCCCGAGGCCTACCAATTCATCGGTGCGGAAGGTTCTGCTTTCCATAAGCGGTTAGAGCTATTGCTCCGTCTCTGAACCGGAAATGACCGCTGGCGGTGCCGCTGTGCCGTTTGTAACCAGCGCGATGCTGTTAAATCCGGCCCGGTTCAGCTCACCCATAACGGCCATTACACGGCCGTAATCAAGCGATTTGTCGCCGCGCAATGTGACTTGCGGCTTGCTGCCTTCGGGGTTGTTGCCGATGCTCGCAAGGCGGCCCGGCAAAGCGCCCGCGCCGAGTGGCTCATTGTCTAGATAAATTATTCCGTCAGACGCGATGACAATCGTCAGTGGATCCTGTTCCTGCGGCAATGCAGCCGCGCGGCTATCGGGCAAATCAACCGGAACGCCCGAAGACAATAACGGCGCCGTGACCATAAATATGATGAGCAGAACCAGCATCACATCGACAAACGGCGTGACATTGATCTCTGCCATCGGCGCGCGGCGGCTGCCGCGGCGGCCACCTCGTTTGCCAGATGAGGTCAGGCCCATTGCCATTACAGCCGCTCCAGCTCGCGGCTAAGGCTGGCATGGAAGCGGTCAGCAAATCGTTGCAAGCGCGACTCCAGCGAATTCACGCCGTGACTGAACCGGTTATAAGCAATCACTGCAGGGATTGCGGCAAACAGGCCGATCGCAGTCGCAAACAAGGCTTCCGAAATGCCCGGCGCGACCACCGCAAGCGAACTGTTTTCCTGAACACCGATCTGAAAAAAGCTGTTCATGATACCCCAGACCGTACCAAACAGGCCCACAAAGGGTGCAACAGACCCCACTGTCGCCAAGAAGTTCAGCCGGTCGGCAAGATCGTCCGCTTCTTGCGCGACCTGGCTTTCCATCGCACCCGCCATTCTTTGACGGGTTCCGTCGCGGTCCAGAGTAGCGCCCTTGGCTTTCATCGAACGCCGCCATTCTGTCATCCCTGCGCCTGCTATTCGGGCGGAGGGTATGTTCTGCTTCACTCTCTCTTTGACGAGTGCGTCAAAATCATCGGCCTTCCAGAATTCAGCCTCAAACTTTGCGCAACGTTTGCGCACTCCGGCAAGGCGCAGGCTAAAGCTGACAATGATCATCCAGACCCAGATGCTCGCCAAAATCAGGCCGGCCATCACAGCTTGAACGACAATATCGGCGTCCAAAAACAATTGCAGCGGATCGAGCTTTCCCGATGCGGGGGCTGCGGCTGCGAGGATCGCTAAATCGGTCATTCAGTCTCTTCTTCTGCAATAATTGGTGCAAACGCGGCGCGCCACGCATCAGGTTGTCGTCGCGGACGGCCATTTGGTGCAACAAATCCCACGCGCAGTGTCGCTTCGCATAGCAATTCTGAACCTTCGCCAAACCCGCGATAGGCCTGTTGGTGCATTATCACGCTGGCCGCCTTCAACTGCGTGCAGCGCGTATGGATAATGACATCGTCATCCAGCTTTGCCGGACGGACATATTTCAGTTGGATATCGGCCACAGCATAGGCGCCCTCACCAGCTTCGATGGCGGCACGCTGATCAATTTCCAACATTCGCAGAACATCGGACCGCGCACGTTCGAACCAGCGCAAATAATTGGCGTGATACACAATGCCCGACAGATCCGTATCTTCGTAATATACCCGAACACCGTAGAGATGAACTTTGTCATCAAACGTGCCGCCAGGAAGGATCGGTTGTGTGTTCATTGCTGCATTGCACTTAATCAGTGCCGAATCCGCGGGCAAGCTATTGTTGCAGGCGTATTGCCAAGCGGCTCTCACATACGGCGGGTTGAGCTTTCTATGCGCTTAGCCGCGCATTATCATCGGACCGAGCGGCTGACCGCCGAATAGATGCACGTGCAAATGCGGTACTTCCTGCCCGCCATGCGCGCCGATATTGGCAAGCAAGCGGTAGCCCGGCTGCACAAGATCGTGCTCCCGGGCGACATGACCGACAGCCCGGACAAACCCTGCTATCTCGTCCGCCGATGCTCTGGCTGAAAAATCATCCCAACTGACATATGCGCCTTTGGGGACGACCAAGATGTGTAGTTCGGCCTGCGGATTTATGTCGGGAAACGCATATGCCCATTCATCCTCATAAATCTTGGTAGAGGGAATTTCCCCGCGCAATATCTTCGCAAAGATGTTCTGGTCATCATAAGGCTGCGTTGCATCAATCGGCATACGGTCAGTTTCCTTGGGTCCTATTGGCTTTCTCTTCGAGGCCCGAAACCCCCTCTCGGCGGTCCAGTTCGGCCATCACTTCGCCAAGTGGGATGTCTTTCGCAGACAGCAGAACCATCAAGTGGAACAATACGTCCGCTGCTTCCTCGACCATGTCGTCGCGGTCCTCGGCCAGCGCGGCGACCACAGCCTCGACGGCCTCTTCGCCAAGCTTGCGGGCGATTATCGGCAGGCCAAGCGAATGAAGCTTGGAGACATAGCTGGAATCGGGATCGGCACCGCGGCGCTGCGCGATAGTATTTTCAAGTCGGGTCAATGTGTCCATCACCGCTCCATGAATGGTCAGCGGCTCTGAATCAAACGGATTTCATCGCAATCAGTCTTGCGGATCGCTCTTTTTCAGACGGGCAATGCGGCGGCCAATTACCAACCCGGCGATACCTAGGCCGAATAAAGCAAGATTGCTCGGTTCGGGGATTTGCGTGCCCCCGCCGCCAAGCAGCTTCATCGGGGCCGAAGCCCAAAGAATGAGTGAAGTTTCCATCTATCGGCAAAGAACAGCAAATTGTTGCAGCGCACAAGCGCGGGAAACGTCGCGTCCCGTTTTGGAACCCGATACGACAGTTTACTATTTTTCGCTGGACGATCTAACTGCCGGATCGCGCAGGCAATCCGGCGGCGCGCAAAGCTGCGTGCGCTTCGGCCACTGTATGCTCTCCGAAATGGAATATCGAGGCGGCGAGAACTGCGCTGGCATGACCTTCGCGTACTCCGTCAACTAGATGTTCCAACGTCCCGACGCCGCCGCTGGCGATCACCGGTATTTTCACCGCATCGGCTATTGCGCGCGTGAGTTCCAGATCATATCCGGCCTTGGTCCCGTCCCCGTCCATAGACGTCACCAGCAATTCACCCGCACCCAGTTCGGCGAGCAGTTTGGCGTGTTCCAGCGCATCAATCCCGGTCGGTTTGCGTCCTCCGTGGGTGAAGATTTCCCATTTGCCAGGCTGGACGCGCCGCGCATCAACCGAGCCGACCACACATTGGCTGCCGAATTTTGCCGCGATCTCGGAGACGATTTCAGGCCGCTTTACCGCTGCGCTGTTAATCGCAACTTTGTCCGCACCCGCCAGCAAGAGCGCGCGGGCATCTTCGACCGAGGATACCCCGCCGCCAACGGTCAGCGGCATAAAGCAAACTTCTGCTGTGCGCTTAACAACATCAAGCAGCGTCCCGCGCCCTTCATGCGTGGCGGAAATATCGAGAAAGCACAGCTCGTCCGCGCCAGCAGCATCATAGGCCTGTGCCTGCTCCACTGGATCGCCCGCATCGCGTAGATCGACGAAGTTCACACCTTTCACCACGCGCCCGTCGGCGACGTCGAGACAGGGGATAACGCGAATGCGGACTGTCAAACCCGCGCACCCATGGCAATTGCAGCGGCCAAATCCAGCCGCCCGTCATACAGCGCGCGGCCCGTAATTACGCCTTCAATGCCGATATGCGCCTGCATCGACAGAATATGTATATCGTCGAGGCCCTTCACCCCGCCGCTGGCAATTACCGGCAGATCGGTACGCTGGGCCAGTTCAACGGTCGCATCGATATTGCATCCCTTGAGCATTCCGTCGCGGCCGATATCGGTGAAGAGCAAGCTTGCGACACCCGCATCTTCGAACCGGCGCGCCATATCTTCAATGCGCACATCGGACACTTCCGCCCAGCCGTCTGTCGCGACCATTCCGTCACGCGCATCTACCGCCACGACAATGCCGCCCTCATATTCCCGCGCCATATCTTTGACGAAATCAGGGTCTTTCAGGGCAGCGGTGCCAATCACAATCCGCGCCACTCCGGCATCGAACCAGCCTTCGACATCCTGCGGAGTACGAATACCGCCGCCCAATTGGACATAGCCGGGAAACGCCTTGACGATGGCCTCTACCGCTTCCCGGTTCTGCGCGCTTCCGGCGAATGATCCATCCAGATCGACCACGTGCAAATGCTCTGCGCCAGCTTCGGCGAACAACAGCGCCTGCGCGGCCGGATCATCACCATAGACGGTAGCGCGGTCCATATCGCCTTCGGCAAGCCGCACTACCTCTCCATTTTTCAGATCAATCGCGGGAAATATAATCACGGATACCACTCCAGAAATCGCTTCATTAGTCCCAGACCGTAGGCCTGGCTCTTCTCCGGGTGAAATTGCACCCCTATGATGTTCTTGTCGGCCACGGCGGCTACCAATCCGCCGCCATGATCGGTCATCGCAGCAATATGCTGCGGATCATCGACAGCAAAATGGAAGGAATGCAGGAAATAGGCCTCGCCCCCGTCGATCACCCCTGCCGATGGCGCATGCGCCGTCAGCGCAACATCGTTCCAGCCCATATGCGGGACTTTGATTGCAGCATCGGTCCGTTCGATTTCGCGAACTTCGCCGCCAATCCAGCCAAGCCCCGGGGTTACACCGTGCTCCAGCCCCTGCGCCGCCAGTAATTGCATGCCCACACAAATGCCCAGAAACGGAGCACCGCCTACCTGAACGCGTTCGGTCATCGCTTCAACCAAACCGTCAATCTCGGTCAGACCCGCCGCGCAGGCTTTGAACGATCCAACGCCCGGCAAAACAATCCGGTCAGCCGCACGCACAATATCAGGATCAGCCGTTACCGAAACCGCGGCGCCGACAGCTTTCAGGGCGTTTTCGACCGAATGCAGGTTGCCTGCGCCGTAATCGACCAACGCGATGATCTCAGCCACCGAGCTGCCCCTTGGTGCTGGGTATCGCTTCACCCTTGCGTGCGTCGAGTTCAACGCCGGTGCGCATCGCCCGGGCGAAACCTTTGTAAATCGCTTCACAAATATGGTGGTTATTTGTCCCGTAGATCAGCTCAATGTGCAGCGTAATACCGGCAGTTTGCGAAACAGAGTGGAACCAGTGTTCGATCAGTTCGGTATCCCATTCGCCCAGCTTTTCCTGACTGAAACCCGCTTTCCACACCAGATAAGGCCGGCCCGAAATATCCAGCGCGACCCGCGCCAGTGTCTCGTCCATCGGTGAATAGGCCGTGCCATACCGGCCAATGCCTGCCTTATCGCCCATTGCCTCTGACAAAGCCTGACCCAGTGCCAGTGCGCTGTCTTCTGTGGTGTGGTGCTGATCGACGTGCAAATCGCCGTCGATTTTCATCGTAATATCGATCAGGGAGTGGCGGCTAAACTGCTCCACCATATGGTCCAGAAAACCGATTCCCGTGGACACATCGTAAGTGCCTGTCCCGTCGAGATTCACCTCGACCAGGATCTTTGTTTCGGTGGTGTTTCGTTCTATTTTTGCCGTGCGCATAGGGGCGCTATACGCAGGCTTTTCTCGTAAGCAAGGCTTTGACGCTTGACCCCGCGCATTCTGCCCGCCACCTATCGAGCCGTTATGACCGATGAAACACCTGATAGCCTGATCCCTTATGACGATATCGTGCAGGAGGCTTTGCGCGCCGTAGTTGGCCGCGTTCTGGGCGAAATTGTGAAGTCCGGCAGCGAATTGCCCGGCACGCACCATTTCTATATTACGTTCAAGACCGGCGCGCCCGGCGTGTCTATTCCGCAAAATCTGCGCGAACGGTTTCCTGATGAAATGACCATCGTAATGCAGAACAAGTTTTGGGATCTTGAGGTAGATGACGAAGGCTTCTCGGTCGGGCTCAGCTTCAACGCTGTTCCTGCGAAGCTGGATATTCCCTATGCGGCCATCACCGCTTTCGTCGATCCGGCGGTAGATTTCGGTTTGCAATTCCAAGCGACTGTCGCGGACATGGCACCGGAATCGCATGAAGATGCAGAAAATGATGCGTCCACATCGGGGGAACAGGGCGACCATCCGGCCGTTACAGGTAGCGAAGACGGATCCAATGTCGTGACCGTCGATTTCGGCAAAAAGAGCTAAGCGGCTGAACCGCTTTTTCTCGTTCGCCTAAGGGGCATATGATGGCACGAAAACCGCGAAAACCTGCCAGCACGAATGATACCAGCACCGGCGATAATGTTCCCGGCATCAGCTCCAACCCTGCAACCAATCTTTTGATGGCAGATATTGCGATGCGTGCAGGCACCAGCGTGCTTCGGGCCGTGGTGGAAAAACGGCTCCTCAAAGGGCGTTATGGTACGGATACGGCGCGTGAAATCGTTTCCAACCGGAGCATGAAGCACACAATAGCCTCGGTCGCCGTTGCAAAACTGGCGACTAAATCGACACCCGGTGCGGTTTTAATTGGCGGCGGGCTGGTCGCCAAAACGCTGTTTGACCGAAGCCGGAAACGCCGCGCGGCAAAACGCGCCGGCGATGCAAAGCTGCTAGAGCAGGCAAAAGACAGCTAAATCGCCTTCCGGTCTTGATTTGCCCCCGCCCTCTGACGCATGAGCGGGCATGGCTGACCATAATGATCACGAACTTCCCGATCTCGAACGGCGCGGATTGCTGTTCATCCTGTCGTCTCCATCCGGCGCGGGGAAAACGACGCTGTCGCGGATGCTGCTAACTGCGGATGAGGAGATAAAGCTTTCCGTATCGGCAACCACGCGGCCGCCGCGGCCCGGTGAGATGGACGGGATCGATTATCACTTCGTCACTGACGAACAGTTCGATGCGATGATCGAGAAAGACGATTTTTACGAATGGGCGCACGTATTCAATTACCGCTACGGCACGCCCAAAGGGTACATTCGTAAGGGGTTGAAGGAAGGGCAGGATTTCCTGTTCGACATCGACTGGCAGGGTACGCAGCAACTTTACCAGAAAGACCAGCAGGACGTAGTCAGCGTTTTTCTGCTCCCCCCAAGCCTTACCGAGCTACGCAGCCGGCTCGAATCGCGTGCGCAGGACAGTGCCGCCGTGATTGACGACCGGATGGAACGCGCACGCGGCGAAATAAGTCACTGGGCGGAATATGATTATGTGGTGATCAATGACGATGTTGATCAATGTTTCGTGAAAGTGCGCGAAATCCTGCACGCCGAACGCCGCAGACGGACTCGTCAAACAGGTCTGATTCCGTTTGTCCGCGAATTAATGGGCTAAGCTAAAGCGCGGGGTTTCGAACAGCACGATAGAGTCAGCTGAACTCGTCCTCGTCCAAAATCGGATCGGATAGCGTATCTGCTTCAAACTGGTTCAACCGCAGTTCTGCTGTCTCCACAGTTTGCACCTCCGCAATATGCATGAGAGCATCGCCCATATTTACCACTGGCAAATTGGTTTTGCCGATGATGACACCGTCGCGCTGCGCCCGGACCGGAATGTCGACGTCGCCAAACGGATCTGACACCACACCCAGCACATCGTCCGCATACACCAGATCACCTGTTGTCTTATACGCGCGGAAAATGCCGCCTTCAGGAGCGCGCTCCCACCGGCTTTTGCGCGACCTGACCGGCTCGATTTTACTGGATAATGACGCGCTGTGCGATCGCATCCCGAGATGCGCCATGACCCGCAAAATGCCTTTGACCCCGACACGAATGGCGAACTCGTCAAACCGCAATGCTTCGCCAGCTTCAAAAAGTAGCACGTCTGTGCCCGCCGCCATCGCCTCGCCCCTTAGCGAGCCGGGGCGTAAGGTCGATGTAATGATAGCAGGCGGCGCGAACGCAGTCGCCAACTCTGCCGCTTTTGGACGGTCGTCACTAATCCGTATCTGCGGCAGGTTTGTCCGGTGTACCGCAGCTGAGTGTAGGTCGATGCCGTAATCGCTGCGCTCGATAATTTCCTTGGTAAACACATGGGCCAGTTGCGACGCCAGAGAGCCTGACGCTGCGCCGGGAAAGGACCGGTTCAAATCCCTGCGATCCGGCAAATATCTTTGATGCTGGATGAAGCCGAAAACATTCACCACAGGGATGCAGATCAGCGTTCCTGCCAGTGTTTTTGCGCGCACTTTACCCAACAACCGGCGAATAATCTCGACACCGATAATCTCGTCACCATGAACGCCGGCGCTGACGAACAGTGTCGGACCTGGTTTCTTACCGTGAAGCACGCGAACAGGTAGATTGATTTCGGTATGCGTCGATAGCCGGCTGATGGGCAATTCTATCGTTGCTGACGTACCGGCGGCTACCGAGGCACCGCCTATCTCGAACGCGCTTTGCCGGGCCTTGCCTGACACGCCAGCCGTCCGGTCAGCCTTTGCCACGGGTTTTTGTCTTTCCCTGTTTGGCGTTATTTTCGATGAATTCGATGATCTGACCGGCAATGTCTTTGCCAGTCGCATTCTCGATCCCTTCCAGACCCGGCGATGAATTTACCTCCATGATTACAGGCCCGTGATTGGACCTGAGTAAATCGACACCGCACACATTCAGCCCCATATGCTTTGCCGCGCGCACCGCAGTGGAGCGTTCTTCCGGAGTTATCTTGATCAATTGGGCGCTTCCGCCGCGGTGCAGGTTGGACCGGAATTCACCCTCCGCGCCTTGCCGTTTCATTGCCGCCACCACCTTGCCGCCTACGACCAGACACCGAATATCCGAACCGCCGGCTTCTTTGATGAATTCCTGCACCATAATGTTGATATTGGCCCCGCGGAATGCCTCGATGATCGAAGCTCCGCCCTTGAGCGTTTCGGCGAGCACCACACCGATACCCTGCGTGCCTTCCAGCAGCTTGATGACAACCGGCGGGCCGTTGACTGCCTTGATAATCGCCTCTGCCTGCTTGGGATCGTTAGCATATGCAGTTAACGGCAATCCTAATCCGTGTTTCGCCAGAATCTGGGTGGAACGTAACTTATCACGGCTGCGCCCGATCGCGACGCTTTCATTGAGCGGCCACACATCGGCCATTTCAAATTGGCGTAGAACCGCCAAACCATAGCTGGTTATAGACGCGCCAATGCGCGGAATCACTGCATCATATCCGCTCAGCGTTTCGCCTTTATACATGATGGTTGGCCGGTGACTGGCAATGTTCACGGTGCAGCGCGTCGTATTGAGAATATCAAACTGGTGACCCCGTGTTTCCGCAGCATCTTTCAGCCGCTGGTGCGAATACAAATTCGGGTTGCG
The DNA here is from genome assembly GCA_020630295.1 of Sphingomonadaceae bacterium. Lineage (GTDB taxonomy): Bacteria > Pseudomonadota > Alphaproteobacteria > Sphingomonadales > Sphingomonadaceae > Pontixanthobacter. The sequence goes on along the minus strand of JAHDBR010000017.1, from coordinate 24,933 downwards.
GGCAAGCATGGCAATTTTCATAACTGTTACCTTCGGGGTTAAGTCTTGCGCTGCTTCACGCGCTTTATCTGCGGTGATTGCAGCCACGAATGGCCGCTATCTATGAGGAATCTGCGCCTTAGAGATGACCGTCCGATAAGCATCGGAAACTGCATATCCGACCGGTCAGCCAGGCTAATTTCGGCGCGCAATTGAGTGGTGCCAATTTTCAGTGGCGTTTTAATGACATAGCGCCGCTGCGTGTCGCCATTCGAGCTCGTGATGCCTCTGATATCGACATGGACCGCTTCACACACATGTTCGATACCATCCCAATCAACCGAGAACCGGACAAATTTCTTATCGCCTCTGACAATTTCCTCGATCACGCGGCCATGCAGCGATGATGTGCGCGCGCCGCTATCGATTTTCGCCGGAATGCCTGAGAGGTTCAAGTCAGGCAGATCAACCAATTCGCGCCAGCCGACTACCGGTAATTCTCTTGTCTTATCCATAAAAGCGTGACCGATACTCGTCTGAGCAGTTCGCACCTGCAATACGCAAGCTCGCACCAGCTTCTGGCTTCGTTCATCTTGAACTTCAGGGACCAACGGCCAGAGCGCGCCGGAACATTTAATCACTCAACAAGTTTGCTATAGGATTGTTTGCGACAGATAACAATTGAGAATGGCTGGCACAGGGCGGGCCTCAAGTAGCAAACGCTAGAATAAAAGAGAGGGCGATATGTCAGCAGCTAAAGGCGGATCACGCAGCATTTTGATTGTGCTGGCAGCAACTGCAATCGGGCTTGGATTTGCATATCTGGCAGGTAGCAACAGCATCAATATTTGGGGCTATCAGGCAGTTTTGGTCTGCGCAGCTTTGGCATTTTTGGTCAACTGGCTGGTGTTTATTCCGGCAGCGATCAAGCAAGCTGACACTTATTACGACACGACCGGCGCACTGACATATCTGACGGTTATCGGTGTTGCGGCGTGCGCAGCATGGCCGCTCGACATTCGCAAAGCGGTCATCGCGGGAATGGTCGCGATCTGGACAATCAGGCTGGGCACCTTCCTGTTCAAACGCATTCACGCATCCGGCGGCACGGATTCGCGGTTTGAGCAGATCAAGGTCAATCCGCCGCGTTTTCTGGTGGCGTGGACTCTGCAAGCTGTGTGGGTGATTTTCACGGCATCGGCTGCACTGATCGCCATTACCTCCACCGAAACGGTACCTATTGGCGTATTCTTTTGGGTCGGCGCGCTAGTCTGGGTCATCGGCATCGGCTTTGAAGCTGTGGCTGATCACCAGAAAAGCAAATTCAAATCGGACCCGGCGAATGAGGGCAAGTTCATCGATTGCGGGCTTTGGTCATGGTCCCAGCATCCCAATTATTTCGGCGAAATCACTCTGTGGACCGGCATTTTGATCATGGCATTTCCGCTCTTGTCCGGCTGGTCGTTCCTCGCCATTGCTTCGCCCGTCTTCGTGACGTTGCTGCTGACCAAGATCAGCGGCATCAACCTACTCGACAAATCGGCAGAGAAGAAATGGGGCGACGATCCCGAATATCAGAAATACCGGCAGAACACCCCGGTACTGATCCCGCGTCCGCCGTCACGCTGAGCACATATGAAAAGGGCCGCCGGATTGCTCCGACGGCCCGTCCTCATCAAAAGATATTCGGTCAATCGCCCGATGGATCGACAAAGTTACCTGCGCCGATATTCGCGTTTACCACACCGCCGTCAATCGGGATTGTTGTGCCTACTACGTAGTCACCCGCACGGCTGAGGAGGTAGATCGCACCCGCGGCCATATCTTCGGTCACGCCAACGCGGCGCGACGGGATGCCGCGTTTGACCAGATCTTCATTATCGCGCGCGGCTTTATTCATAGCGCTCGGGAAAGCGCCGGGGCCGATACCATTGACGACAATATTGTCACCGATCAGTTCTGCCGCCATGCGGCGGGTCAGATGAATCAATCCGGCCTTGGATGCCTGATATGGATATGTTGGCCACGGATTGCTTTTCATTCCGTCAATACTGGCAATCATCAGTACTTTTGCCGGCCGCTCTGCTGTGCCTGCCGCTTTGAGTAACCCGTGCAGTTTCTGTGTCAGGAAGAACGGCGTTTTGACGTTCAAATCCATCGTGCGATCCCAACCGGCTTCAGAGAAATCGGTAAACGGTTCCCCCCAAGCTGCGCCAGCATTGTTGACCAGCAGATCAAGCTTGTCTTCCTTCGCTGCCAGATCGTCCGCCAATTGCTGGATACCGTCCATCTGCGACAGATCACCGACCATGCCTATGACCTTATCACCCAATTCGGCAGCCGTAGCATCGACTTGCTCTTTCTTGCGGGCGACTATGTAAATGCGCGCGCAGCCTGCTTCCAGCAGCCCTTCGACAATCATCTTGCCAATGCCGCGGGATCCTCCGGTAACCAGAGCAACTTTGCCTTCAAGACCAAACAGGTCATTCAATTTCATCATTTTGATTGCTCCTTAATAGCCGCTCAATTGGGCCACACGCTCAGCGTGGTAATAGGCATCGCCAAGAAATTCCTGCAGCGCGCGGTCGCGTTTCATGTACAGGCCGATATCGTATTCATCCGTCATGCCGATGCCGCCATGCATTTGCACGCCTTCCTTCACCGCAAGGCCGGCAGCTTTCGCAACTTTCGCCTTGGCTACGGAGACCATGAGGTCCGCCTGCTCGCTTCCGCCATCAAGCAGTTGTCCCGCTTTGATCGTTACCGCGCGGGCGATTTCCACCTCGGAATACAGATGCGCGGCGCGGTGTTGCAGCGCCTGAAACTCGCCAATCAATTTGCCGAATTGCTTGCGCTGTTTTAGATAATCGACGGTCATATCCATCGCGCCGCCAGCAACACCGCAACCCTCTGCCGCGGCGCCAATGCGGCCTGCATTCAGGACCTTGTTCAGCACTTCGCGCCCGCCATCGACCTCGCCGATGACTGCATCGCCGTCCAGCTCGACACCGTCCAGCTTCATATGTGTCGCGACCGAGCTATCAACCAATTTGACTGCTTCCTGATCCAGACCGGTTGCATCCTTTGGCACGGCGAACAAGGTAATGCCGTCCGCATCATTATCCGCGCCCGACGTCCGCGCAGCAACGACAATCATATCCGCGCTGGCGCCATGAATAACAAAATCCTTCTGACCGGACAGCTTGAACCCGTTACCCGATTTCTCAGCCTTGGTTGCGATCTGTTCCGGACGGTGTTTCGCGCCTTCATCGATGGCTACGGCAAACACACTGTCACCCGATAGCAGGCCGGGGACATAGCGTCCGCGCAGTTCTGCACTGCCATTGTTGAGCGCGGTAGCCGCCATTACCGAGCTGGTCAGAAAGGGTGACGGTGTCAGGTTCCGGCCAATCTGTTCGAGGACAATCCCTGCTTCGACATTGCCCATTCCCATGCCGCCATCATCTTCGCCGACCAGAATGCCGGTAAAACCCATTTCAGCAAACTGCTTCCACAAATCGTGGCCGAAACCGTCTTTGCAGCCAGTATCGCGCCAATGGCGCAACTGTTTGGCGATAGCGCCTTCTTCAGACATAAATTGTGCGGCGCTATCGGCCAGCATGGCCTGATCTTCATCGTGATATAATGGCATTGATCAGGCTCCCGGCAGGTCAAGAATGCGTTTGGAAACAACGTTCAGCATGACTTCGCTGGTGCCGCCTTCGATGGAGTTCGCTTTCGTTCGGAGCCAGTTGCGCGACGGCTTGCCACCGCTCGTTTCCTCGCTCTCCCATTCCAAACTGCGCGATCCACCTGCTGACATCATCAACTCGTGGCGGCGTTTGTTCAGCTCGGTGCCGACATATTTCATCATGTTGGGCTGTGCCGGATGACCCTTGCCCGCCTTCATCTCGTCAAGGAACTTCTCGCCCATGGCAGCATAGGCAAGCGCGTCTACATCGAACATGGCCAGATCAGCGCGCAGGATCGGGTCAAGCTGTCCCCCGTCTTTGTGCGCATGACGCTGCATTGCGGCACCAATTGCAGAGGTCAGACCGCCGCCGCCAGCACCCGAAATCATTTCGCGTTCATGGCCAAGCAGATATTTCGCCACATCCCAGCCGCGGTTCACTTCACCAACCTGCCCCGGGCAGTCATCGCCATAAGATTTGGGCACGGAAACTTCGTCAAAGAAGGTTTCGCAGAACGGGCTATTGCCGCTGATGAGCAAAATCGGCTTGGTTGTCACGCCTTCGCTTTCCATGTCGAAAAGCATGAAAGTGATGCCTTGGTACTTATTGGCCTTATCCGTGCGGACGAGACAGAAAATCCAGTCGGCCTGATCGGCATAGGATGTCCAGATTTTCTGGCCGCTTACCTGCCAGTGATCGCCTTTGTCTTCACCAAAGGTTTGCATGGAAACAAGGTCAGACCCGCTGCCCGGTTCCGAATATCCCTGACACCAGCGGATCTCTCCGCGCGCGATCTCGTTGAGGAAGCGCTGCTTCTGCCCCTCGGTCCCGAATTGCAGCAACGCAGGGCCGAGCATCCAGATGCCAAAGCTGGATAGCGGCGGACGGGCATTGATCGCAGCCATTTCCTGACGCAAAATTTTGGCTTCGGCTGCGCTTAAACCGGCGCCGCCATATTCCTTGGGCCAGGCAGGAACGGTGTATCCTTTCTCGACACAGGCATCGAACCATGCCTTCTGCGCGTCGTTCTTGAAGGTGGCCTTGCGGCCGCCCCAATACACATCTTCTTCATCACGAACGGGTTGGCGCATTTCAGCCGGGCAATTCGCCTCCAACCATGCCCGCGTTTCTTCGCGGAAGGTGTCCAGATCAGCCATTTTGGTTCCTCTCGATTCGGTTCAAAGGGTCATAAAACCCCGTCCAATTGCCGTTTACGTTAAGGGCAAAACCGTCAGTCATGCAACCGTATGCACGGCGAACCGCCATTCCGTAGCGTCAGTCAGAGCATCGTTGACGAACACAGCGCCAAGCCTAAGCTAGTTGCAAAGAAAAACCTTGGGAGAGGTATATGCGATTCTCTGGCAAAACTGCCGTTGTTACCGGCGCAGCATCAGGCATTGGCAAGGCTTCAGTCCTGCTGCTGGCAGCCGAAGGTGCGACAGTGTATGCCGCAGATATCGACAAAGAAGGCGGCGCCGAACTGGCCGGACAGTCAAATGGCGCAATCCACTTCCAATATTGCGATGTAACCTCCACCGAAGACATCAAGGCGCTGATGGACCGGGCCGCTGCTGAAACGGGCGGCATCGATATCGTATTCAACAATGCCGGTGCCGGCGGAGACGGCGCACCAATTGACGAGATTGAACCCGAAGGCTGGGACCGCACGATGGACCTCTTGCTGCGCTCAGTGGCGTTCGGCATCCGTTACGCCGTGCCGCATATGATCGGACGCAAGGGCGCATCAATTATTAACACGTCGAGCGTGGCAGCGGTCGGACCGGGATATTCCCCCAACGCCTATGCTGTTGCGAAAGCGGGCGTGCTGCATCTGACCAAAATGTCTGCAGCGGATCTGGCAAGGCACCAAATCCGCGTGAATGCAATCCAGCCCGGCTTTATCAATACCAACATCTTTACCAGTGCGCTGGAACTCAGCGGCGAGCACAAGGAAATGGGCAAGGCTGCCATCGCGCAGATGTCAGCCGGCGCACAGCCGGTATCACGCGGCGGCCAGTCGGAAGACATCGCCAATGCCATGGCATTTCTGGCAAGCGAGGAATCGTCTTTCATCAACGGCACATCCATCGTCGTAGATGGAGGTATCACGATCGGCCCGAAATATTCGTGGGATGAAAACGAGCCCGATATGTTCGAAGCGCTTCGGCAAATGGCGGAAGCGATACAGCAATGAGTACTGCAGCTTCTCCGCACACACCGTTACCCACGCGGATAAAACTCTTCAACGGGTCCGGCTCTGTTGCCTTCGGTATCAAGGATAATGGTTTCTCTGTATTCCTGCTGACCTATTACAATCAGGTTTTGGGTATGGAGGCATGGCTGGTCAGCCTGGCTCTGGTCATCGCGCTGGTGGTGGATGCCTTCATCGATCCGCTTCTGGGGAACTTGTCTGACCGGACTTACACCGCATGGGGACGCAGGTTGCCGTGGCTATATGCTGCGCCAATACCGCTGGCCTTTGTCTGGTATTTCATGTGGGCCCCGCCGGTTGACGGTACACCCAGTTTTTGGACCCTGCTTGGCTTGGCCATTTCCGTCCGTCTGCTGCTGTCTGCTTGCGAAGTGCCTTCAACCGCACTCGTGCCCGAATTGACCAAAGACTATGACGAGCGAACCACCCTATTCCGGTACCGGTTTCTGTTCGGATGGACCGGTGGTCTGATTATGCTTTTCCTGGCGTATCAGGTGTTCTTGCGCGAAGATCTGCTGAGCCGCGAAGGATTTGAAGCCTATGGGCTATTCGGCGGGGTAGTCATCGCATTGTTCGTTTTGATATCGGCGGCAGGGCAGCATAGCCACGTCGCAGGTTTCCCCAAAGATCGTCCGCCACCCTTCAGCCTCACAACCGCTTTTCATGAAATTCGCGAAGCATTCTCGGAAAAGGCTTTTCTGATCTTCGCTGCGGGCGCGCTGGCGGCTTACATCAGTCAGGGAATGACGTTCGCCTTGTCGAATTATCTGTATTATTTCGTATGGCAGCTCAACGAAGCCCAACTGGCAATTTATCCGCTGATATTGTTTTTCAGTGTCGTGGCCGTTTTTGTCGGCTTGAACTCCCTGCACCAACGATACGGCAAAGCCCGGACTGGCGGGATCACCACGCTGGTATCGATGACCTTCTGGCTGATCCCCTATGGCCTCAAATATCTTGGCTTCTGGCCGGAACTGGGAACCACAACTGCGGCGGCGACGCTTTTCGTATTCATCTTCTTAAGTAACGCCGCAGGCGTGGCCGCAGTAATTTCTGCCACATCGATGGTCGCTGAAATTGTCGAGGCCTTTGAAGAACGTAGCGGCCGCCGCGCAGAAGGCAGTTTCTATGCCGGCAATTGGCTGGTCCAGAAAAGCGCGACCGGGGTCGGCATTATGCTGGCAGGCGCAATGCTTTCAATCTCTGCGTTCCCCATCGGGAGCGCGCCCGGAACTGTGCCAATGACGGTAATTTTCACTCTGATCGCATTGTATTGCAGCGCAATCTTTGTGCTGGGCGTCACATCCGCATTCTGGCTGAACCGCTTCCCGATTGACCGCGCCGAACATGAAGCACGCGTTGTCGCATTGAACGAAAGAACACTGATGACGGATGTCGACGACACCCGCTCCAATCCCTAAGCAAATACCGACTCGTAAAAAGGATAGACCCGATGGATTTTGATCTTACCGACCGCCAGACGCATTGGCGCGACCGTGTGCGTGACTTTATTGAAACGAACATTCGCCCGAATATGCAAACCTACATTGATCAGGACAATGAGGGCGAACGCTGGAAAGTTATCCAGATCATCGAAGACATGAAGGTGAAGGCCAAGTCGCAAGGCATCTGGAACCTGTTCATGCCGCCGCAGGGCCAGCTGGCTCACGTTGATGACACATTCGAATTCGAAGGCCCCGGCCTGACCAACCTCGAATACGCGCTATGCGCAGAAGAAATGGGCCGCATCGGGTGGGCGAGCGAAGTATTCAACTGTTCCGCACCTGACACGGGTAATATGGAAGTGTTCCACCGCTATGGTACGCGCGCGCAGAAAGACGAATGGCTGACGCCGCTTATGAACGGTGAAGTGCGTTCTGCATTCCTGATGACAGAGCCGGCGGTTGCTTCATCCGATGCGACAAATATCGAAACCCGCATCGAGCGTGACGGTGATGACTATGTCATCAATGGCCGTAAATGGTGGTCATCCGGCTTGGGTGACCCGCGCTGCAAAATCGCGATTGTCATGGGCAAGACCAATTTCGAAGCAAAGCGTCACCAGCAGCAATCGCAAATTCTGATGCCGATCGACAGCCCCGGCGTAAATATCATCCGTCACTTGCCAGTGTTCGGTTATGACGATGCGCCGCACGGTCACATGGAAGTGGAAATGAAGGATGTCCGCGTTCCTGCAACGAACCTTCTGCTCGGTGAAGGGCGCGGTTTCGAGATCGCGCAAGGCCGCCTCGGCCCTGGCCGTATCCACCACTGTATGCGGACAATCGGTGTCGCCGAAGAAGCGCTGGAGAAAATGTGCCGCCGCCTGCAATCACGCGAGGCCTTCGGTAAGCCGATCTACAAGCACTCGGTCTGGGAAGAACGCGTCGCGCGCGCCCGCATCGATATCGACATGACCCGCCTGCTCTGCCTGAAAGCGGCAGACATGATGGACAAGGTTGGCAACAAAATGGCCAAGCAGGAAATCGCCATGATCAAGGTACAGGCACCTAATATGGCGCTGTCGATCATTGATGATGCTATTCAGGCCCATGGCGGCGGCGGCGTATCGAATGATTACGGCCTCGCTTCTGCCTATGCCCATCAGCGCACGCTGCGTCTGGCGGATGGTCCGGATGAAGTTCACGCACGCTCCATCGCGCGCATGGAATTCGCCAAACACACCGATCTGCCAAATGACGGCGGCGTAAGTTCCGGCGACATGGCGGCAACCCGCTAAATCCCGGCGAGACAGGAGAACGACATGGCCAAAGCGGCGATTCTCGAACAGCCCGGCAAAGGCCTCACAATCGGTGAGGTCGAGCTGGCTGATCCCGCTCCGCACGAAGTGCTGATCGACACCAAGGCCTGCGGTCTGTGTCATTCGGATCTGCACTTCATTGATGGCGCCTATCCGCACGCGTTACCCGCAATTCCGGGTCACGAGGCGGCCGGTGTGGTCCGTGCAGTGGGCAGTGAAGTCCGGTCTGTGAAGCCCGGCGATCATGTCGTTTCCTGTCTCTCCGCATTTTGCGGCCAATGTGAATTTTGCGTCACCGGGCGGCTCGCTCTGTGCATGGGTGCGGCTACCCGCCGTGAGAAAGACGCAGCGCCGCGGATCAGCCGAGATGGCGGCGAAACCGTCAACCAGATGCTGAACCTGTCCGCGTTCAGCGAACAGATGCTGATCCATGAAAATGCGTGTGTGTCGATTGACAAAGATATGCCGATGGACCGGGCGGCTTTACTTGGCTGCGCGGTCACCACCGGTGCCGGAACCATCTTCAATGCGGCGAAGGTGACACCGGGTGAGACCGTGGTCGTGGTGGGCTGCGGCGGAGTTGGCCTGGCGGCCATTAACGCCGCAAAAATTGCCGGTGCAGGCATGGTCATCGCGGCCGACCCACTGGAGGAAAAGCGCGAATTGGCCAAGGTTTTGGGAGCTACCCACACCGTTGACGCAATGGCTGACGATGCTGCGAAGCAAATTATCGGAATGACCGGCGGCGGCGCGCATTACGCGATTGAAGCGGTTGGACGTCAGGCATCAGCCGATCTAGCTGTGGCTTCGCTTCGGCGGGGCGGAACAGCGATCATTCTCGGCATGATGCCGCTTGATTGCAAAGTCGGCTTGGGCGCGATGGATTTGCTTGGCGGCAAGAAGCTGCAAGGTGCCATCATGGGAGAAAACCATTTCCCCGTAGATCTACCGCGCCTGGTTGACTTCTATCTCCGCGGCCTGCTGGATCTGGACACGATCATCGCTGAACGGATCAAGCTGGAAGACATCAACGAAGGTTTCGACAAGATGCGGGCCGGTAACAGCGCCCGCTCGGTAATCGTATTCGACTAAGGGCGAGATAATGGACTACGAAAAGGAAATGGTCGGCACGGTTGACGTGCCCGAGGCGGACAAGCTGGACGAAACCCGTTTGGCTGAATGGATGGAGGCCAATGTCGAAGGTTTCTCCGGGCCGCTGACCATGTCAAAGTTCAAAGGCGGTCAGTCCAACCCGACATACCGCATAGACACGCCCGGCGCATCCTACGTCTTGCGCCGTCAGCCATTCGGAAAATTGCTGCCCAGCGCACACGCAGTAGACCGCGAATATAAAGCTATGGCCGCCCTTGGGCCGACAGGTTTTCCGGTGCCCAAGGCATACGGCCTGTGCGAGGATAAAGACGTTATCGGCTCAATGTTCTTTGTCATGAGCATGGCCGACGGGCGCAGCCTGTGGGACGGCGCCCTGCCCGCTTCGGACAATGAAGAACGGAGCAACATCTACAACGCCATGATCGACACAATGGCCGATCTTCATATGGCTGACGTTGATGCAATCGGGATGTCCGATTTCGGCAAGCCGACCGATTATTGTGCGCGGCAGATCGCACGTTGGTCAAAGCAGTACAAACTGTCCGAAACGGAAGAAATTCCCGAGATGGACGCCTTGATCGAATGGCTGCCCACAACGATTCCGCCGCAGCACGCGAGCAGCATCGTCCATGGCGATTACCGTCTCGACAACATGATTTTTCACAAGACCGAACCGCGCGTGATTGCGGTGCTGGATTGGGAATTGTCGACGCTTGGCGATCCGATTGGTGACTTTAGCTATCTGATGCTCAACTGGATTAGTCCTGTCGACGGGCGCGCAGGTATTGGCGGGCTGGACCACGCAGCCATGGGCATCCCGACGATTGAGCAGGCAACCGAGCGCTACGTCGCCCGCACCGGCTTCCCCGTTCCTCCAATGGATTGGTACTTTTCCTACAATCTGTTCCGGCTAGCCGGCATTATTCAGGGCATCAAAAAACGCGTCATAGATGGCACCGCGTCCAGCGCGCATGCCAAGAAAATGTCCGACCGCGTGGTGCCGCTGGTCGAACGCGCACATCATTTTGCCAAAAAGGCCGGCCTTTAATTTAAGCGTAAACGGCGCTGGCTAGAAGTTCCGGCCCCATTTGACCGCAACGCCCGCATCATCGGGCGA
>JAHDBR010000017.1:0-13959 GCA_020630295.1 Sphingomonadaceae bacterium | reverse complement strand
GCGCTGGCTAGAAGTTCCGGCCCCATTTGACCGCAACGCCCGCATCATCGGGCGAAACAGATATGTGGCCGGGCTGACGGCGATAGAAGGCGCTTGCCGACATAAAACCGCCAAACATCCGGCCATTCCACGCCAGTTCGCCCATAAGTTCGCGGCCGGTCGGCGCAAGCGACAGGAACCGGTCGCCGAAAATCGCACTCTCGGTCGTATAATCATACGCTACCGGCAGGTTGAGCAGCAGGCCGCCACTTTCCACGCGTAATGGTTGCGACAAGCGTAGACCGATGCTGTCAGACGGCGCAAAAACGCCGCGTCGGGTCACATCGATAGACCATGCCATGCTCTGAAAGTCGGAACCGTCAGACACCAACCCGCTAGCTTGCGGCTTGGTCACGCCGCCTCGCACGGCTCCTCCAATGTGCCAATTCTTCGCTGGCGCAAAGCCTGCTCTGGCATCAAGAAAGAGGGAATTGGCACCGCTGGCGCCAATTGAATTATGAAACGTTCCGCCCAAAACGGTGCCCGTCTCTTGCATCCAAGTGAGGCCCATCGCGGTTTGCAAATCGCCGAATGTACGGTCAGCCGTAACCGAGAAACTGCGGAACGGGCGGTTGTCCTGCTCGCCGGTGCCGAGCGCGCGGACGCGGCTGAAATTGCCGAGATACGCGTCGCCGCTCTCACCGCTGGCGGTCAGACCCCACGGGCCGACTGTGTGCCGGATAGCGACCGATGCATCGCTGGATTTCGCAAATCCGCTATCGCCTGCTGCATTGCCGGCGATCAGGAATGCGGGACGATCCTGTCCCTGCAATTGGCCAACCAGCCCCTGCGCACTTTCGGAAAAGCCGAAGGCTGCCTGCGTATCCGGAGCGATTTTCAGTGCAATTCGCGCGGCTAAAACGCGCGCTTGTTCCGCCTGTACAGGCGACAATCTAAGCTGCGCAGTAGGAGCATTCGGCCCTACGTCACCTACGGTAAAGGCCAGTGAAACAGCCTCATTGCCGCCGCGGACGCGCCGGCCACTCGTTTCCACTGCTCCGCGCAATTTCTGCTGTGCGGCTGCTTGTTGGAAGCGGCGACCCAAGTCATAGCTGTACGCACGGTCATACTTGTCCGTAATCACCGTGGCCAATGTCGCATTCGCCAAAGCGTCCCCCATGGCGGTAGATGCGGTTCCGCTGGTGTCGGTGGCGGCGACAACAGAGCGTGTACCGGCAAGTGTGGTCGTTCCTGACGGGGCCACCGCACGCGCGATATCCAGCACGCCGCGTCCAAAGGTGGAGTCAGCACCTGCTGCACCGACGTCCCGAGCGGAATCGAGCAATATCTCGACAATTTCATCGCCGGTCAGATTGGGGAATGCTTGCGCCAGCAATGCAGCTGCACCGGCAACTTGCGGTGCAGCAAAACTGGTGCCTGAGAACAAAGTAACAAACCGCTCACCATCCTCGTTCGTGGTGATCTGCAACTCGCCGTCTTCATAAACGCAGCAGATGCGCTCTCCGCGTGCGCTAAGATAAGATGCAGCGAAAGAGCCAGCCCGGTTGCTGAAATCCGAAATGCCGTTCGCATCATCAATGGAGCCGACGATTATGACGTTGGCCCCGCCTGCAGCCAGCAGGCCTGAGGCGAAGGGATCAGGTTGATCCGGATCAATGCCATCTTCTGTCGAATCGCCATCGTTGCCAGCCGCAACTACGATGACCAGACCTGCGGCTGCCGCACGGGCAATCGCGTCCCGTAGGGTTCGAGTTGGCGCGCTACCTCCGAGGCTGAGATTGATTACCGTAGCGCCGGACGCAATTGCCTGATCAACACCCGCCGCAATATCGTTATCGTTGAACAAGCATCCGTCCAGATCTTCATCCGTCTGGGTGTTGCAACTGCCCGGTTCGTCCGCGCGCAGCGCCAGTATCGTAGCATCAAATGCTATCCCGACGACGCCGGTATTATCGCGCGCTGCGGCAGCGACCAAAGCGACATTGGTGCCGTGATCATCAACCGCTTCGGCAGAGCCGCTGCCCGCGACATACCGCGAATCTACGTGCAACCGGCCCGCAAATTCAGGGCTGTCCGTATCAATGCCTGTATCAATGATCGCGATGGTCGACCCCTGTCCCGTCACTCCATCTTCCCATGCACTAACAGCGCCATGAAAATCGGGTCCATCCGAACGGCGAAATTCCGCCGTATCGAAAGAGCCGGATGGCGGCGGAGGAGGAGGTGGTGGTGGAGGTGGTGGCGGCGGTGGAGGCGGTGGGGGTGGCGGCGGCGGCGGCGTACTGATCGCGCCGGATGATGATCCGCCCCCTCCACACGCAGCCAGCATTGGCAGTAGCGACAAACTACATAATAATTGGATAGCAATTCGGCTGGGGCGGGAAACGCGCATAGTACGACCTTGTTTTATTCCCCCCTGAATTGCCAGAGCTAGACTGAATTGATGGTGAAGGCAAAAGATACAACCATGTTACTACTTGCTGGCGGCAACCGCCCCCGCTAGCAGCGCGGTTCAATCATTAAGACGGAGCCAGAAAATGACCGCCGACCTCCAGACCGCCATCGAAGCCGCTTGGGAAGACAGGGCGAATGTGTCGCTCAGCAGTGACGATGTGCGTGCGCACGTGGATACCGCGCTGGCAATGCTGGACAGCGGTGAAGGCCGCGTGGCCGAACCGGACGGCAATGGCGGATGGCGCGTCAATCAATGGCTGAAAAAGGCGGTCCTGCTGTCTTTCCGGCTGAATGATAACATGGTTATGGATGGCGGATCGGCCGGCACACCTGCATTTGATAAAGTGCCGTCAAAGTTCGCCGGATGGGATGAGGCACGCTTTCGTGATGCGGGTTTCCGCGTAGTTCCCGGCGCTGTCGCTCGGCAGGGCGCGCATATCGGCAAGAACGTGGTTCTGATGCCAAGTTTCGTCAACATTGGCGCATATGTCGGCGACGGCACAATGGTCGACACATGGGCGTCCATCGGGAGCTGCGCTCAAATCGGGAAAGATTGCCACATTTCTGCTGGCGCGGGGATCGGCGGAGTTCTGGAGCCGATGCAAGCCAACCCGACAATCATCGGCGACAATTGCTTTATCGGTGCACGTTCTGAAATCGTTGAAGGCGTAATTGTTGGCGAAGGCAGCGTGGTTGCCATGGGTGTTTTCATCACCCAGTCCACCAAGATCGTGAACCGTGAAACGGGCGAAATCGTCACCGGCCGCATCCCCCCTTACAGTGTTGTAGTGCCAGGATCATTGCCGGGCAAACCATTGCCGGATGGAACCCCCGGCCCGTCTCTTGCTTGCGCAGTAATCGTCAAAACAGTGGATGCGCAAACACGCTCAAAGACCGGGATTAATGAACTGCTGCGCGACTGACGCACGTTCGCAGATGGAACGCTTTGTGCATCCGCGTGTTGTATTACCGTAGACAATTTTGAAATTTCCAAGGACGGTACGATGCACAAGCAAGGCGAAGAAATTCACATTGACGACGAAGAAGCGAGTGGCGGCCGTAAGACCGGCTATATGCGCTACGTGCTCGGCATTAGCTTGCTATTGGCAGTGATCGCTATGTCGATTGTCTGGATCATCCCAGCATTGATGGGCTGAATGCATTTCGTGGAGGGGCTGGAATAAATTAGCTAACCGCGGAGAATATTATGAGCAACAAGAACAGCTTCCAAACCAATCAATATGTCAAATGGAACTGGGGTAACGGGGAAGGCAAAGGCCAAATCACCGAACGTTTTGAGCGTGAAGTTACCCGTACCCTGCAAGGCACCGAAGTCACCAAAGATGGCGACGATGATAACCCTGCTTATCTAATCAAGCAGGAAGACGGCGATGAAGTATTGAAACGCGGGTCGGAATTAGAAGCCCAATCCTGACCTGCGCTTCTACCGGATCAATCCGGTACTGGGCTTTCAATTGGCAGCATATCGGAAACCCTAGCTGAGTAGTCTTCGGCGGCACGCATGACGCGCATCATGTTGCCGAAAGATATCTGTTCCAACTGCGACTGAGTGTATCCGCGCCGCGCCAGTTCGGTGAAAAGGGCGGGATAGGTGGAAACGTCTTCCAACCCGTCTGGCGCGAAGGGTATGCCGTCATAATCGCCGCCAATGCCGATGCTATCGATCCCAGCGACCTTGCGCACATGATCTATATGATCAGCCATATCGCCTATGTCTGCTTTAGGAAGCGGATTGGCTTCGTCCCAGTTGGACAAAGCCGCCTCTACCGCTTCGGGTTGCCCTTGCCACAGGGCCTCCAACCGAGCCTGCTCGGCTGACCGATTGGCATTCCATTGGCGGGCGGCTTCGCTAAGAAATCCAGGCACCGCTGTGACCATAATGATCCCGCCATTGGCAGGTAGCCTGCTGAGCACATCATCAGGCACATTCCGCGCATGGCCATTGATTGCCCGTGCTGATGAATGGCTGAAAATAACCGGAGCCTTCGCGACATCCAGAGCATCATGCATCGCTTTTGCGCTAACATGGCTAAGGTCGACAAGCATTCCGAGCCGGTTCATTTCCCGCACCACATCTTTGCCGAAATCCGTCAGCCCGTTATGCTGCGGTGTGTCAGTGGCACTGTCGGCCCAAGGCGTATTCTTTGAATGGGTCAACGTCATATAACGCGCGCCCATCACGTAAGTCTGGCGCAATACCGCTAGGCTGGAGCCGATTGAATGGCCGCCCTCCATCCCGAGCAGAGATGCAATCTGCCCACGCGCCATCGCAGCCTCCACATCGTCAGCGGTAAGTGCCAAAGCAAGATCACCAGGATAACGGTCAATCAACCGCTTCGTGACATCGATTTGTTCGGTCACCGCTTGCACAGCCTCAGGCTCGTCAAGAGATGCGGAAACGTAGACGGACCAGAATTGCGCACCCACCTTACCTTCGCGCAAGCGCATCAGATCGGTATGCATAACACGGCCCGCGGAATGTTCGGGGCCCGTATCTGTCGTGTCCTCAAAATCAAAATCGTTGATCACATTGCGGAACCGCCCGCGCAGCTGAATGGGCACATCATTGTGGCCGTCCCATACAGGAGCCGCTTCGAGAGCTGCGGCCGCCGTTTCTTCCGGTGTGTCGGCCAATGCGGGGCTCGCCATCAGGGCAATCAGGGGAAGCAGTGCAAGCTTTTTCATTTACGGTCTCCGCAAAGGGGGTATGAATGGCAATGTTTTACCGCAATGCGGGCCGGGGGGAAGAGGCAAGATGCAACGGACCAGTCAAATAAGCCACGCTGCAGCGCAGGTGGCGCGCTAATGTTCCGACCGATTTTGATGTGGGTCCTTGCGGCATTCTATGCTCTCGCAGGTTACTTTCACTTGGTCGCGCCAGCAGGTTTTCTCACCATCATGCCAGACTGGGTTCCGTTTCCTGAAGCAGTTGTGTTCTGGACCGGTGTGGCAGAGCTGGCAGGCGCAGCAGGGCTCGTACAGCCTTGGTGGCCGAAATTGCGGCAGGCGGCGGGCATGGGGCTAGCGCTATACGCCCTGTGCGTATGGCCTGCGAATATAAATCACTTTGCGATGGATATGGCGCGCGATGATGGCGGAATGGGTCTCGCCTACCATGTGCCCAGAATGATTGCGCAGCCAATTCTAATCTGGCTGGCCTTGTGGGTAAGCGGAGCAACCAACTGGCCGCTCCGCTCCCGATAGTCGATCTAGATCAAGTCAGGTGCTTGGAAACAGCAGCTGTCATCTTGAACATAGAGATTTGGTCTTTGCCGATTACAGCGCCGAGTTTCGCATCAGGATTGATCTGACGCTTGTCTTTGCTGTCCTGCAGGTTGTGAGCTTTGATATACTCCCAAACTTTCGATGTAACCTGAGCGCGTGTCATCGGGCCTTTGCCGATTACGTTCTCGAGATCACCTGAAAGAGTTACAGGTTTTTGAAGTGCATTGTTCTTGCCAGCCATGTTCGGTTCCTTTCCTAGATTGGCTTATTATTATCAGTCGAAGTCTTCTTCATCCTCGTCCCAATTGTCGTCGCCTTCTTCGCGCTTATAGGTGCCCGTCAGCACCGCGGCAGCGACGACATGGCCTTCCATCTGCTTGATCAGATCGGCACCACTGGCACCGGGCATCAAAGTCAAAGGAAGGTCGAGCGCGAAGATCTGAAAAACATATGTATGGGCATCATCGTCTTCCGGCGGCGCTGGTAGCAGCCATTCCGAATTCCGTTTTGCATTTTTGCCGACGCGCGGGGGAACTTCTCCCTCAAGCAGCATACCCTTTTGTCCGGGCAAGCCCCACACTGCCCAATGCAACGTAGGAGCATCGCCATTCGCGCTGGCGTCTTCTACGATGATCGCAATTTCTTGTGCACCAGGAGGCGGCGCGCTCCACTCAAGCGGAGGAGCCACAGCGTCCTCCTCGTCAGCGGTAAAGCATGGGTCCAGCTCTTCACCATTGGCGAAGGCAGGACTGGAGAGAGAAAAACCGCTACGGGCAAAGCTTCGTTCATCAGCCAACCGCGCAATCGTAAGAGCAGCTGCGTGCGAGGGAACACCGGCTGGCTGAGCCAAAGATTCTGACAACCAAGCTGGAACTTCTGCGGACATTTCCATTCTTCTCCTTCATTTACGTTCTAGGCCCCTTCCCGCATCCCTGCGAGGGCCGCCCACAGGGAATTTCCATGAAAAAGCGGGTTTTCCACCGCTCTGCACGGTTTTAATCCGTAAATTCTCTTCAAATCACGCTTTTCAGGCCAAGAATTTCGTGATTCGGTGCCGGCGGCCTCTTGCTCTATGGGGTTCGGACAGGCATTCTCGACACTTCAATTCTGGCTTTTTATATAGGCTGGGTCGCACCAGGAGCATTTGCCATGACTATCAGTCGTAATCTTTTGAGCGCTACGCTTGCTTTTTCTCTTGTCGCCTGTGGCGGTGATGGAGGATCAAGCAGTAGTACTCCGCCCATAACTGGCGGCGGCAGCAGCGGCGGCGGAACGCCAACCGCAACCGGATGCTCTTTGTCCGAACGGCAAGACTTTGCCCGCGCGGTGATTGACGAATGGTATTTATTCCCTGACTTAATCGATACCACGGTAAGCAAATCGGCCCATTCGACCGTACAATCTTACATTGACGCCTTGGTCGCCCCGGCTCGTGCGCAATCACGTGACCGCGGCTTTACGTATATTACGTCCGCCAGCGAGGAAGATGCCTTCTTCGCTTCCGGCTCCAGCGCAGGCTTCGGCATCCGCCTGGCCTATGACACAACTGCAAACCGTGTGTTCGTTATCGAAGCGTTTGAGAATGCCCCGGCCTTTCCGCAAGGGTTTGATCGCGGCGTAGAGCTGCTGTCTGTTGGCACCAGCGCAAGCTCGCTTGAATCGATCAGCACCATTATGGCCAATGAAGGGCCGCAAGGTGTTATCAACCGCCTTGGGTCAAGCGATCCGGGTGTCACCCGTGTTTTCGACATTCGCGACACCAACAATGTAGAGAGCCGGGTCACTGTCTCGAAAGCGGACTTTGCGCTGGATCCGGTTTCTGACCGGTATGGCGCGCAGATCATCAATGATGGCGGCAAACAAGTCGGCTACATTAACTTGCGCACGTTCATTGGCTCGGCTGAAGAGAATTTGCGGGCAGCCTTCGCAGATTTCCGCGCACAAGGTGTGACCGAAGTCATCGTAGACTTCCGGTATAATGGCGGCGGCTTGGTCAGCATTGCTGAATTGATGGGCGATTTGCTGGGCGCCGGAAATGTCGGCCAAGTTTATAGCCGCACAACCCTACGTCCAAGCAAGTCCAGCGAGAACGAAACCGATTTGTTCGGCAGCCAGCCAGAGGCGATCGCCGCAACCAAAATCGCCTTTATTGGCCGTGGCGGAACCGCCTCTGCCAGCGAGTTGGTCACTAACGCCTTCATCCCTTATCTTGGTAACAACATGGCGCTCGTCGGTGCCAACACGTTTGGCAAGCCTGTTGGCCAGTTCGGATTCAATAATCCCGAAGGCTGCGACGACAGGATGCGCGCCGTGACGTTCAAAACGGAAAATGCAGACGGTCAGGGCGAATACTTCACCGGCCTTGCTTCTGTGGTACCCAACACCTGCCTTGCTGACGATGATATTTTCTCCCAGCTTGGCTCGCCGACAGAGGCGTCAGTTGCCCAAGCGCTTTCATTCCTGCGGAGCGGCGCCGCCAGTTGCAGCGCAATCAGCTCCGGCCAACAAGGTACGCAAAGCGCACAAAGCGAGCGGCTTCAGATCGAATCCCGCCGGCTGCTGCAGCCAGACCTGCCATCCGCTGCACAGCGTGAAGTACCCGGCCTGTTTTAATCCGTTAGGGCCAGTTAGGAATGAGCAAAACCTACACATCCTTTGCCGCCTTCTGGCCCTACTATCTTCGCGAACATTCTAAGCCTGAAACGCGCGCGCTGCATTATGTAGGTACGTCACTTGTCGTGGCTATTGCGGGTTTCGCGATTTGGTCTGGCATTGCTACCGGCAACTGGTGGTGGCTGATCGGAATGCCGGTTGCCGGATATTTCTTCGCATGGATTGCGCATTTTTCGGTCGAGAAGAACCGGCCAGCAACATTCACCTATCCCTTGTGGAGCCTTGCTGCAGATTTCAGGATGTGGTGGCTATGGCTCACCCGCCGGCTCGGCCCCGAGCTGAAAAAGGCTGGCGTAAACTAAATCGCATTTTGGCGCATGTTTTAACGAACAGGGCACGCCTCATTGCGGCCGCCGAAAATGCCCGGCGGATGAAGCGCGTCACTGCACAGCAGACCGCCCCACTGATAGCCAATTTCTCCATTGGCCAGTAGGATCATAAACCAGTCATATCCATTCATTGTCTCGCCGGTGCTGGTCAATAGAGTGACGGGATCTCCCTCGCGCAGGCTAGCAATCTGGGTGAACTCCATGCCCGGACCAGCCCGCACTTTTCCGCCATAGGAACGCGCGGGTATATTCAGTGCATTCTCCTCGGCTTCACGATCAGTTTGTCCGTCCACCTCTTCGCTTGCCAAAGTGCAGGATACGGATACGGATGCCATATCAAGCACCCCGTATGCGCCCTTTGCATGAAAGATATGTCCCAGACCGGCATATTTCACACCGGACCCTGATATGACTTGCTGCATGGGGATAACATGCCCCTTAAAACCGTCCGGCCGCGGCTGATGATCTTCGCCGAGCGAAAATTGGACGCTGGCGTTGCTTGGATCGGCCGAGGAAATTACAACGATGTGATGACCGTCGCCTGCTGCATCACAGACGAACTGATCATCAAATGAAGCAATAGCGGGGGCGCTATTTATCAGGGTTGCAAAGACAACGCCCAATCCAGCGAAACGATAATTCAGCATAACATTTCCCTCTTTGCTTCCGGCCTCCATAGAGGAGTTGCGGGATCAATATTGGATAAACACGAAAACGCCGCCTGCCCCTAGTAGGAGCAGACGGCGCCAAGTGCTGACGGGTTGCAATCGCCAGCCCAAATTAATCGCCATTAGCCAGGCATTACAACAGTATCGATTACGTGAATGACTCCGTTGTCGGCCTCTACGTCGGTTGCAGTAATTGTGGATGTGCCGCCTGCTGCATCGGTCAGGACTACATTCTCACCGTCGAGGCTTGCGGTCAGCTTGCCGCCACTGACGGTCGACAGTTCGAGATTGCCGCCTTCGGCAGCGCCAATTGCTTCTACCAATGCGGCCGCATTCGTTTCACCTGCGACCACGTGATATGTCAAAATGTTGACCAAGTCCGCCTTGTTTTCTTCCTGCGTCAGCGTGTCCAGCGTGCCTTCTGGCAGCTTCGCGAATGCGGCATTGGTTGGTGCGAACACTGTGAACGGACCTTCGCCCGAGAGAGTCTCACCAAGCCCGGCTGCTGTCACAGCGGTGACCAGCGTTGAGAAATCTTCGTTGCCCTGTGCAACTTCGACAACGGTACCAGCAGTTTCCGCCGTAGCGTCAGCCGATACAGATGTCGTATCTGCGGTATCAGTCGTATCAGTTTCAGGCGAACCACAAGCTGCGAGAGCGAGGGCAGATGCGAGTGCGGGGATTGCGATGAGTTTCATTATTAATTCCTTGATAAATCGGATGTTCGAGAGGGGGGTGTGACAGGCGCTTCACAGCGGGGCCTTCACACAATCAATGACCTTAGCGACAGAGAGTTCCAAGTTTTCAAAACTTCCTACCTTTGCTGAGACACGGAATGTGCGGTACCAAATGATACGTGAGAAGATACGAAGGAGGTTGTCTGATGGATGCAAAGATGATTGCGAAAACAGGGGCGTGCTTGTGCGGGGCTGTTTCAATTTCGGCAAAAGGCCTGAAGCCTTTGGTCGATATTTGTCACTGCGCCATGTGCCGCAAATGGGGTGGCGGCCCGTTTATGGGCGTAAGTGCGGACAGGTTTGAGGTCACCGGTGACACGGCCGTAAATTCCTACCCGTCATCGGACTGGGCCGAACGGGCTTTCTGCAGCAAATGCGGTAGCCATCTTTGGTACAGGTTTACGCCGACCAATCATTTTAGCTTTACCGCAGGATTGTTCGATCTGGATGGTGAACCGGAAATCGAGCAACAGATCTTCGTCGACGAGAAGCCTGCATTTTATGACTTTGCGCAACAGACCCCGATGAAAACCGGCGCACAAATCATTGCGGAAGCCGAGGCCCAAGGCCTGACGTTCGACGAGTGATGTTAGAGATGCGGTTCGCAGCTTGGTGTCTGCGGTGCGTAAGGCGGGACCGGAGGTATACTCCGGTCCTCGCTCCTTATTACGCAAATATCTAGGCTGGTTCGGCAGCCTTTTGTTCGGCGAGTTCCGCCGCTTCGGCCTGACGTTTTTCGCGTTCGATGCGGGCGACTTCTCGCTCCTGTTCCATCTGCTTCGCTCGGTCAGCCATTTCACGCCATGCCGTTTCGCTGCGCAATGCGCGTTCGCGGACATTGTCCAATGTCGCTTTGGCTGCTTCTGCCGCTGCTTCGTTGGCGCGTGTGTTGTAGAATTCGAAGTTCTGACTCAATCCTCTTCTCCCTCTAATAGTGCCCCCGGAACAGACGATCGCCTGTCCCGAAAAGTGTAGTCCCGGACGCAGCACTTGGCTGCACCCGGGACTGAAGTCTCAGCTTAGGCTGCGGTCAGGTTTACCGCCGATGCCTTGCCGTTACGGCCTGTTTCCAGTTCGTAATTGACGCGCTGTTCTTTATCCAGCGTCTGCATGCCAGCGGCATGGACAGCTGTGATGTGAACGAATGCGTCATCGCCGCCATCTTCAGGCTGGATGAAACCATAGCCCTTGTCGGCGTTGAAGAACTTTACTGTACCGGTAGTCATATTGGCGTTCCTTTCGAGAACGTATTTTCCCGCCCTGGCAGAATCGCCCGGCTCGGGTATGCGTCAGTGCGTGAAATGAAAGGAAGTCGTCGCCAGTATAAGAAATGCGCGAACGTGCCGCAGCGTTTCGAAGTCATAGTACCGAAGTCCGTCGCAATTTTCGACGTCAGCAGAGCGCTGATAGCACAGACTGCCGGATTCGCCTAATCATTCGCTGTTTCGTTAACTTCATCAGGGATTTGCATCGCCCGTATATGGCATCTTATCGGTCCAGCCGCAGCCATTGCGCACTTCATCCGCAATACTCAGCGTAACCACAAACGGATAGCTACGGTCGGACATCGTGTCGCTGCACTCGCCCGGGGTGACCGCCATATCGAACTGCGCACCCGCCGCCATTTGTCCATTGAAGCCCAGCCCGTTCATCCCGGCAAAGCGCGTCACCTCGATCACTTCCCCGTCAGGATCCTCGGGCGTGGTGTAGGTTAGCGACCCGCTGGCCACCTGCCCGCCCCAGAACGGTTCATTGCCGCCGAAATACAGCACTTCATCTGCCGCGATACCGCTATACGGTTCGCTCTGCTCCGCATCCACGCGCGCCGTGCCGCCCGGTTGGCACGCCGCCAGCACCAGCGCGCATCCCGCTGCGATCATCACCCTACAATCTGCCATGTACAGCCTCCAATTGCGCAAGCTGTAGCGCCCCGTCCGCCTTCTGCCAATTGCCGCTCTCGACAAGCCCGCCCTGCTCCGCCACTGCATCCGCATGAGCGATCTGCAAATCCTGATCGATGCCGATGCCTGTCCGGTGAAGGACGAGATTTACCGCGTCGCCCGGCGTCACCGCGTGCCGGTGGTGGTGGTCAGCAATGCCGCATTCCGCATACCCGACAGCCCGATGATCCGCCGCGTGGTGGTCAGCGACAGCTTTGACGCGGCGGATGACTGGATCGCCGCGGAAGCCGGCCCCAACACCATCGTCATCACCGCCGACATCCTGCTGGCAGAGCGGTGCCTGAAAGCGGGCAGCGCAGTGCTGGCCCATGACGGGCGCGAGTTTGACGCGGCCAGCATCGGCAGCGCCATTGCCACCCGCGCGCTGATGGCGGATTTGCGCGCCGGGATGGACGGTATCGGCGGGGGCCCGCCGCCTTTCTCCAAAGCGGACCGATCGCGTTTCCTACAGGCGCTGGACCGCGTGCTGGTGAAGCTGCCGCGCCAATAGGGCCGTTTCGCCGTTCATGGCGGCGGCGGAGGCGGGACATAGCTGAACAGCCCGTTCTGACAGCGGAAGGTATGGCCCGCTTTCATCGTTATCGTCTGCGGAGCCTGCCCCGGCTGGGGCGGCAACGGGCTGCCATAGGTCACGGTACCATAGCTATAGGACCGCCAGCTATCGCCCGCCTCATCCGTCAGGCGCACATCCTCCACCCCGCTAAACAGATCGCCATTCGGGTCCACCAGCAAATCGCGCAATGCGCCGTCCATGAAGGCGATACATTCCGCGTTCGAGGCGAAGGTCGTTCCGTTCTGCACCCGCAGCGCCTCGAAAGCGGCCTCGTCATAGCCGTCAATCGTGCCCTCGCTCAGCGCATCCAGCGGAGGCGGCGGCGGCGCAGTCAGCCCGATTTGCGGCGGCGATATCCCGCCGCATCCCGCCAGCATCGCCGATGCCGCAGCCGACAGCAACGCTGCCCGAACCATTCGTTTCATAACCCTGCTCCTTCGCACTGTAGCGGCGCGTTTCGTTCCGCCATTGCGGCCAGAACGCGCCCTGTCCGTAGATAGTCGGCGCGGCGGGCAATCCGGTTCACCAGCGCTTCTTCCAACTGGGCCGCCCGCTCCTGATCGCGTGCCCGTAAAGCCGCCGCAAAGGGGAGACATGGACCACATGGACCACCCTCCAAGGGAAAAAACTTTCGGGCCCGATCGGGGGCCAAATCGAACGGCAAAGCGGCGGGATTTACGGAACGGCGCATGGGCCGCATCAAGGCATATTTTCGCGAAGTAGGAAAGCCTTCGCGAAGCAGGATAGCTGGGCACCGCTTGCATCTTGCCCTGCGCTGCGACACTCTGGCCGGATGTGCAATCTCTACCGAATGAAGAACTCCGCCGCAGAGGTCGCGGCGCTATTCAACGTGCCCGCGCCCGGCCCCACCAATGCGGGCGGAGAGGTATATCCCGGCTATCCCGCAATGGTGGTGACGGACAGCGTGCGCACGATGGGCTGGGGCTTCCCGCTGGTACTGAAAAGCAAACGCACCGGCGAACCGCTGAAACCGCGCCCCGTGAACAACGCCCGCACGGACAAGCTGGGCAGCCCGTTCTGGCGCGGCAGCTTCCGGACACGCCGCTGCCTGATCCCCGTCAGCGCCTATGCCGAGGCACAGGGCCCCAAAGGCGGCAAGACCCGCACATGGTTCAGCCTGCCCGATCAGGATCTATTCGCCTGCGCAGGCGTCTGGCGCGACAGCGCCGAATGGGGGCCGGTATTCTCGATGATTATGACCGAGGCGAGCGATGCCGTTTCCGATGTCCATGACCGTATGCCCGTAATCCTGCCGCCCGCCGCATGGCCCGACTGGCCCGCCCTGCCCGAAGCCGAAGCCCGCGCGCTCTGCCAGCC
>JAHDBR010000080.1 GCA_020630295.1 Sphingomonadaceae bacterium | reverse complement strand
ACGCCTTCGAGCGATTGCGACGTCATGAAGGACACCCATGCGGCAACATACGCCAACTTCTCGATTGCAAAAACCGCTATTAGCCATTTGAGCGTTTTGTACCGGTTCGCGACGCTAATGTAGGCCAAGCCCCAAAGCATGATCGCAATCAATCCGAACCCGCCCATCACGGCAGGCTGCGTATCCTTCAGCACATCGTTGGTCAAAAATTTGGAACAGATGGCCACACCCAGAATGTTGCTGAGGCCTGCAAGAATGAAACCCATTCGTATCATTTTATCGGTCATAATGGTTCTCGCTGATTTGGTGACTTCTAAGGGAGCCACCATTTGGCGGACCATCGAATCTATGCAGGGTTTGAGATTAATCGGCTTTAGCTGGTCTGCCGGCATTAGCCACCTTGCTCCATCCGTTGAACAGGAAACGGCTATACTGCTCTTGAGAAGTATCGCGGACCTGATTACGCATTCTTCAAGGATCGGCCTCAGGGATCGGCCTCGGGGACCGGATTACAGGGAATTTAACATGAAACTTCATCGTCTTGCGCCTGCAATGGCTGCGCTTATGCTTGCTGCCAGCCCGATTGGTTTGAGTGCGCAAAGTTCTGGCGATATCGCCGAAATCATGGATGAAGGACTGAACCGGTCCGAGATTCAGCAGACTGCTCATGAGCTGGTGGACGGCATCGGGCCGCGCCTGACCAATTCCACAAATATGCGCAAGGCAGAGGACTGGGCGGTTGAAAAGCTGCGCGCGCTTGGACTGCAAAACGTGCGCAAAGAAGGTTTCGAGTTTGGCCGCGGGTGGGAGATGATATCTTCCGATGTGCAAATGCTGGGCCCGCGTCCGTTGGAGCTGACCGCTATTCCTGTTGCGTGGACACCTTCCACAAACGGTCCGATCGAGGCAGAAATCATCGTCGCACCCATATCAGAAGAGGCGCATTTCGATGCGTATCGCGGGAAACTGGCGGGCAAGATCGTGCTTATTTCCATTCCGGGCACGGGCGATGAGCCCAAGCGCGCGCCGTTCCGCAGGCTGTCATCTTCCGAGATATCAGAGCGTGATACGATCCGTCTGCCGCAATATGATCCGGACAGTCTGGAACGGCGGCTGAAGCGGCGTGACTATTCGCTGAAGCTTGACGCATTCTTGGCCAGTGAGGGCGCAGTTGCATGGGCAAAACGGTCTTACCGAGATGGCAAGCTGCTGCACGGAACCGGCTATACCCACAAAGCCGGAAAATCACCGACGCTTCCCGGCATCGAAATCTCTGCCGAAGATTACCGCCGCTTGGCGCGCCTTGCAAAGACAGGTCCGGCACCTCGTTTGCGGATCGATACGAATACCCGGTTTGTCGATGGCGACACCAAATCATACAACATTATCGGCGATCTGCCCGGTAGCGATCCGAAGGCCGGTTACGTGATGGCGGGCGCGCATATCGATAGCTGGCACGGGGCAGACGGCGCAGTGGATAATGCTGCGGGCGTTGTCACAATTCTGGAAGCAATGCGCATTCTGAAAGAAACCGGCGCACGGCCTAAACGCACAATTCGCGTCGCGTTCTGGGGTGCTGAAGAACAGGGCCTCTATGGCTCAATGGCTTATGTCCGCAAACATCTGGTAAGCCGTGAGGGCGAACAGAACATTGCCGAAGAAGATATTTCCACCCATTGGCGGTATCTGTATCCGATCAAACCGAAGCCGGGCTTTTACGATATGAAAGCCTATTTCAACATGGATAATGGCTCCGGCAAGTTTCGCGGAATTCATGCGGAAGGTAATATCGGGGCTGAGTCTCTGCTGCGCAAATGGCTGTCCCCATTTAGCGATCTCGGCGCAGGCTCAGTCGTTTCCGGCAATACTGGCGGCACCGATCACGTTTATATGCAGGCTGTCGGTTTGCCGGCCTTCCAGTTTATTCAGGATCCGCTCGATTACTTCGCACGGCTGCACCACACCAACGCAGACACGTTTGATCACTTGCGTCCAGATGATTTGCGGCAAGCATCGGTAGTGATGGCCGGTGTTCTGTTAGCGGCGGCAAACGATCCGAAAACGCTTCCGCGTGAACCATTGCCGCAGCAACCGACAGACACCGATCCGTTCGGTTACGAATATCCGGAGGATTAAGCGTTTAGCCTGAAATCGGCGCGTCCGGATCGCGGACACGGATAAGACCGTTGGAGATCATCTCCAGCACCACTTCATCGTGCTGATTAAAGGTTTGCCCGCGCGATTTGAAAATGCCCATATCCCGGCGGGATTGGCTGCGGCGCTTTTCCAAGAGCGTCGTTTCCACGCGCAACGTGTCGCCGGGATAGACTGGTTTTTTCCAGCGCAATTGATCGACCCCGGGGGAGCCAAGGCCCGCCTGTTTGTTGACCTTCATATTGTCGACCATCATCCGCATGGTCATGGCGCAGGTGTGCCAACCGCTGGCTGACAATCTGCCGAAGTGGGTGGCGGCGGCGGCATCATCGTCGAGATGGAACGGTTGTGGATCGTAATCGGACGCGAATTGCATTACCTCTTCGCGGGTCACCGGATAGCTTCCATATGACTGAGTGGAACCAATTTCCAAATCTTCAAAATACAGCAACAGTCACTCCTTTTCGGCACCATACCGTCAATTCAGCGGCGGCTGAACCGGTGGGAACCTATGCGCGGAAATCAGGTACGCCAGTGTCCGAATCCAGATGCGGAATAATACGGTATCGGGAGAGAACCAGACTGAACAGGCCGAACATCAGCAGTCCGATAGCGGTTGCGGTAAAGATTGCTCCTTCACCCGCCAGCGATGCGACCGCATCACCCAGTGTCTTAACTTGCTCGGCGCCAGCGGACAGAAAACCCGATTTGATGAGTGACCAACCGATAACGGCATAGACCACACCGCGGGCGGCATAACCAAGCCCGCCCAGCAAACGGGTGCCTGACGGAGCACCGCCGCTAATCCGGTTCATAAATTCGCCGGTGAAACCCTTCTTGGCTTGGAAAATGGCGGTGACCAGAAATGCCAAGCCAAGCAGACCAAGAACTACGCCGCCCAACTCGAACGACAATACGCCAGATGCTGCATCTTGCGCGCCGCCGCCAGATTGCGAAGCGCCTTTGACCGAACTGGCAAATTTATATGCGGAATAGGCGAGGGCGAGGTGCCCGATGCCGCTGCCGGCATGGCCAATACGCTTTGCCCAACCCTTGGCATCATTGCCTGTATTCTCGATATCGAACAGGGGCGAGGCAAAGCGGAACAAGGCGTAAGCAACAAGACCGATGACCATCAGCCACAATATCGCGGTTCCACCCGGGAAATCTTCCACTGCCAAGAAGATACCATTGGTGCCTTCGCTGATCTTGCCTGCGCTCGTCAAAGCGATCAGTCCGAGGACTGTATAAAGGATCGCGCGGCTGAAATATCCAATCCGCACCAGCCAGTTAAACTTCTCAGACTTATCAACCATTTCAATGCCCCGTATTTATCTTACTGGAGCAACGATCACCTTCGGGATTTGTGCCCTGAAATCCGGTCAGACGTTAAATTTGAAGTTGAGAACATCCCCATCCTGGACAAGGTAATCCTTGCCTTCCTGACGCAGCTTTCCAGCTTCGCGCGCGCCGCTTTCTCCGTTCGAGGCGATGTAATCTTCGTAGGAAATCGTCTCGGCCTTAATAAAGCCGCGCTCGAAGTCTGTATGGATTTCACCGGCAGCCTGCGGCGCCTTTGCGCCTTTCGGGAACGTCCAAGCGCGAGATTCCTTAGGGCCGGCGGTGAAATAGGTCTGCAGCTGCAGCAATTCGTATCCGGCACGTACCACGCGGGCGAGGCCGCTTTCTTCAAGGCCCAGTTCAGCAAGATATTCTCCGCGGTCGGCTTCATCCATGCCGACCAGCTCTGACTCGATCGCTGCGGACACGACGACCGACTGCGCGCCTTCGGCAGCAGCTTTGGCTGCGACAGCTTCTGACAGGGCGTTTCCGGTAGCGGCCTCGTCCTCGGCCACATTGCAGACATAGAGGACAGGCTTTGCGGTCAGCAATTGCGCTTGTTCGAAAAGGCGTTGCTCTTCGTCATCCTTGGGCTCGGTTAAACGCGCAGGCTTGCCGTCGCGCAGCAAATCGAGTGCCTGGCCCAGAACACTGGCGAGGATCTTCGCTTCCTTGTCGCCGCCCGTCGCCTTTTTCTGCGCTGCCGGGACGCGCTTTTCCAAGCTTTCCAGATCGGACAGCATCAATTCAGTTTCGACCACATCGGCATCTGCCGTAGGGTCAACCTTATTGGAAACGTGCTGGATATCGTCATCCTCAAAACAGCGCAGCACGTGCACAATCGCATCGACTTCGCGGATGTTACCAAGGAACTGATTGCCAAGTCCTTCGCCCTGGCTCGCACCTTTCACCAATCCGGCAATGTCGACAAAAGCGAGCTGGGTAGGGATGATCTTGGCGCTATTGGCAATTGCGGCGATTTTATCCAGTCGTTCATCAGGAACCGAGACTTGGCCAACATTCGGTTCAATTGTGCAGAACGGATAATTCGCAGCCTGTGCAGCCTGCGTTTCTGTTAGTGCATTAAACAAGGTGGACTTACCTACATTTGGCAGCCCGACGATC
Source organism: Sphingomonadaceae bacterium (assembly GCA_020630295.1). GTDB lineage: Bacteria > Pseudomonadota > Alphaproteobacteria > Sphingomonadales > Sphingomonadaceae > Pontixanthobacter. Next base: position 1,783 of record JAHDBR010000080.1, on the reverse strand, counting down.
CCGCAACGGAAACCCATTATATTCTCCGGAAAGTGTGTTGGCGCGCGCCTTAACGCCTGCGAGAAATAAATGCCAGCTTCACGGAAATTTTAGGGATTCGCGCTACCGCCGCACCCATGAAAAATACACTCCGCTTTGTAACCCCTTTGATTGCACTTTCCTTGCTTACTGCGTGCGGTGCGACGCCCGAAGAACGCTTTGAACGCGCTCAGGCCAGCTTTGCTGCCAGTGACTTTACTACTGCTCGGCTCGATCTGATTTCTGCGTTGAAGGAAAAACCGTCTGACGTGGCCATGCTGAAGATGCTGGTAGATACGCAATTGGCTTTAGGTGACGGCGAGGGTGCACTTGCTGCGCTCGACGATCTTGGCGGAACCGGAGAGGCACCCGCCAATTATGCCGAACTTCGCGGTGAAGCAGAGGTCCTACGCGGCCAGTTCTCTGATGCTTTAGCGGTAGTGGACGGGGTCAATACGCCGGCCGCATATCGGGTGAGAGGGCTTGCCCATATCGGTTTGCAGAAACCTGATCTTGCCCGTGCGGCATTTATGGACGGGATCGCAATCGCTCCGGCGGATCCCGCGCTGCGGACATCGTTGGCGCGTTTCAATCTGGCAGTGGGCGAATTGGGCGAAGCGCGGAAAAACGTTGATCTAGCCTTAGGCGCTGATCCCGATATGCGCGATGCAATGTTTGCCTCGGCGCAAGTCTACGCAAAATCGAACAAGCTCGCCGAGGCGCTGGCCGCATATGAAGCAGGTTTGAAACGCCACCCTGGCGATTTGGGTATGATGCTGGGTAAAGTCGGTGTGCTGGGCGATATGGGCCGCGTTGAAGAAGCTGCGGGTCTGCTGGCGCAAGCCAAAGAGCAAGCGCCCGATAGCCCGGGGGTTGTGTTCCTTCTGGCGCGGACCGCGATTGAGCAGGAAGACTGGGCCGAAGCGCGCGCTATCCTGCAGCCGAGAGAGGCATTTGTGCGCGATAATCCGCCGATGCAGATTATGTACGGGCAGGCACTGTTACGGCTTGGGCAAATCGAGCAAGCAAGATCGTGGCTAAGCCCGCTGGTAAAGAAATTTCCCGGCAACCGGAATGCACGGCAATATCTCGCCGAAGCGCAACTTGCCTCGGGCGATCCGACAGGTGCCCTGAAGACACTGAATATTATCGTGCAGAGGCCCGATGCCACCCCTCAAGAATTGACGGTTGCGGCAGAGGCCGCAAGGCAGGCGGGCGATCCCGCAGCGGGCGGATATGCCGCGCGGGCCAAATTACCGGCACCGGAATGGGTCGGTAGCGAATTGGCCAAGGCGGATGCGGCGCTTCAGGCCGGACGCTGGAAAGATGCGGCCGCAGCCTACGAAAACATCTCGCAGCGCAGCCGTAATCCCAACGCGATGGTCTTGAACAATTATGCCTATGCAGCGGGCCAGATGGGCGAAACCAAGAAGGCGCTGGAGCTGGCTTTGCAGGCGCTGAAACTGGATCCGAAGAACCCGTCTATTATGGATACTGCAGGCTGGCTGCTTGTTAGCACCGGAAGCGACAAGGATCGCGGTGTCAAATTGCTGCGTGAAGCGGCAAAGCTTGATCCAGATAACCCTGCAATCGCACGGCATCTGGCCCAAGCGACCTGATCATCGCACTGGATTTCCTCACATAATCGAAGCTGTTCGCGCAAAAGAAAACCCCTCCGAAATCGGAGGGGTTCCTTTGAGATTAATTTGATGAAGTGTGCTGCTTAGGCAGGGACACCAAACCGACGGCGGCGGCGCATCAAGCC
>JAHDBR010000079.1 GCA_020630295.1 Sphingomonadaceae bacterium | reverse complement strand
TGCACTTTTACGCCAAGGACTTCGGCGAGTTCCTTGCGGGCGGCTTCACCGATTGATTTGATCATGGAGCCGCCTTTGCCGAGCACGATGGGCTTTTGCGTTTCGCGGCCAACAACGATTTGCTGGCGCACCTCTACGCTGCCATCCTTTTTCTGGGTGTAGCTTTCGGGGCGCACGGCGCTGTCATAGGGCAGCTCTTCGTGGAGCTGCTTATAGAGCTGTTCGCGGGTGATTTCCGCCGCCAACAGACGTTCGCTGGCATCGCTCACCTGATCTTCCGGGTAATGCCACACGCCCTCCGGCATCAGACCGGATATGTGATCCTTCAATTCCTGAACGCCGTCACCGGTCAGCGCGGAGATGAAAAACACCTCATCAAACGCGGCTTGATCGTTCAGTTCCTGCGCCAATGCCAGCAGCGGTTCTTTGACTGCCTTATCAACTTTGTTGAGGACCAGAATCTTGCGCTCGGGCCGCTTGGCCAGCGCTTCTACCAGAGGAAGCATTTCGTGGCGGCGCTGTTTGATCGGATCGACCAGCAGGATGATCGCATCGGCTTCCTCCGCGCCTTCCCATGCGGCGCTGACCATGGCGCGGTCCAGCTTGCGGCGGGGCGCGAAAATGCCCGGCGTATCGACCAGAATGATTTGTGTATCGCCGTCCAGTGCGATGCCCAGCATTCGGGCGCGGGTGGTCTGCGCCTTCGCACTGGTGATGGCGACTTTCTGGCCAACCAACTGGTTTACGAGCGTGCTTTTACCCGCATTGGGTGCGCCGATTACGGCTACGATGCCGCATTTCTGGCTGTTTTGATCGGTCACCCGAATGTCTCCATAAATTTCTTGGCGGCGGCTGTTTCCGCCTCTTGTTTGTTAGATGCTGTGGCCTGTGCCTCGCCTACATTGCGGACAGATACGCGCACGGTAAAGCTGGCACGATGATCGGGGCCGGAGCGGTCGATAATTGTATATTCGGGCGGGCGGCGCTGATTGCCTGCGGCCCATTCCTGTAATGCGCTTTTCGGATGTTTGGCAGAACCGGCGCCGCCATCAACCTGGCTGGACCACAGCGCACGGATGAGCGCCTGTGTCGCGTCAAACCCAGCCTCCAGAAAATTCGCACCCAGCAGCGACTCCATCACATCGCCCAGCACATTGCTGCTTTCCGCAGCGCCATCATCGCGGGCTTGCTTACCCAGCCGTATATGCGGCGAGATATCGATATCGCGCGCAACTGCAGCGCAGGCTGTTTTGCTGACCAACACGTTTAGCCTTTGCGCCAACGCGCCTTCTGCGCCGGCGTTCTTTTCAAACAGCCAGTCTGCAATGGTCAGGCCAAGCACACGATCGCCCAGAAATTCGAGCCGCTGATAATCCGCCTTCTCGCCCGTGCTGCCGTGAGTCAGCGCTTCTATCCAGCGGGGATTATCGCTGACCGCGAAACCGGTGGATGCGAGCCAGTCGCGGGTGGATTTTTCCAATCGCGTCATAGCTGGTTTCCAATTCTGTCAGCGCGCAGCGCGGTGAACCATGTCCAGGGCAGCAGCCATTCCGCGCTGCCATCGGTGGACCACATTATGATCGTTGCACGCGCCAGCAGCAGATCCTGTGGGACCATGCCAACTCCGCCGCCCGGCACTGCCTCAAACCGGCTGTCGCGCGAATTGTCGCGGTTATCGCCCATCACGAACATTTGCCCCTCGGGCACGATGGTAGGCTTGAAATCATCCTGAAACATCGGCCCGAAATCGAGCACTTCGTAACTTACCCCGGACGGTAATGTTTCGCGGAATTGCGTGTAGCTGCAACCCGCATCTCCGTTCGGCAAAGTGATTTCCTCGCTCATCACATGGCACGATGTATTTTCGCTGCGTGTGACGACGAAATCTTCAATCTGCACTTTCGGTACAGGTTCTCCGTTGAGAATAAGCTGACCGGCTTCCATCGCAATCGTATCGCCAGGCAGGGCAATGGCGCGCTTGATGTAATCAACCCCGTCAACCGGATGCTTGAAAATCACCACGTCACCGCGTTCCGGACTGCCTGCAAAGATCCGACCAGGTATCAGCGGTGCGCCGAATGGCAGCGAATCGCTGGTAAATCCGTAAGGCCACTTCGCTGCGAGCAGATAGTCCCCGTTCATCAGGCGCGGCAGCATGCTCTCGCTCGGAATATTAAACGGCGAGAAGATGAAGCTGCGGAAGATCAGGACAATGACAACCAGTTTCAGCAGGAATACGGCAAAGCTGTCTTCCTTTTGATCGGGATTCGCAGCCGCATCCTGAGCAGCGGGCTCAACCGCATCTGGCGGCGTGTTTGCGCGGCTTTGTGTGCTTTGCTGGTCTGTGGTGCCGGTCATGGCGTAATACTCCGCCGCATAGTTGCGGGAAATTCGTATCCGCTGCGTTTCTGAGGGTTCCAAATCATTGCAGTGGTCCCTACTCCGGGCAGGCATAGTGGGAAAGGTTTTTTGCATGAGTGACGGGGTTGCCGATATTTGGAATGCGCTGGCCGCGCATCCGCAGCCGACATTAGCGGAATTGTTCGAGGACGAGGCGAGGGTCGAGAAGCTGTCTGCGCGCCTTGAATGGGGTCAGGCCGAAGATGGCGGGGAAGACAGCGTCCAGCCGCTATCGGGTATTCTGTTTGATTGGTCCAAGACGCATCTCGAAGATGGATTGCTAGCGCAATTCGCGCAGCTTGCGGAAGCGAGGGATTTCGCAGGCAATCGCGCAGCTTTGTTCAGCGGCAAGAAAGTCAACAATACCGAAAACCGCGCCGCGACGCACACGGCGCAGCGCGGCGTTGGAACCGATGCGTCGGTGGAGGAAGCGATGGCGCTGCACCACCGGATGAAACTGCTGGTGGAGGCAATCCATCAAGGCGCAATGGGCGAGGTTAAGCACCTGATCCATGTCGGAATTGGCGGCAGCGCGCTGGGACCGGCTTTGGCGATTGACGCGTTGACACGCGATCTGGCGCTTGTCGATGTGCACGTAGTGTCGAACATTGATGGCGTGGCGCTGGAGCAAGCCTTCGCCGCGTGCGATCCAAAGACGACATTGGTGGCAGTTGCTTCCAAAACTTTCACCACGATTGAGACAATGACCAACGCGGCCAGTGCGCTTAAATGGCTGGGCGAGGGCGGCGTCGAAGACACGTTTGGCCGCGTGATCGCTCTAACCGCCAATCCGGAAGCTGCGGTAGAATGGGGCGTAGATGAAACGCGCGTTCTGCCATTTAACGAGACAGTCGGCGGGCGGTATTCCCTGTGGTCCAGTATCGGCTTTCCGGTCGCTTTGGCGGTGGGCTGGGACGAGTTCGAGCAATTTCTGGCGGGCGCACAGGCCGTCGATTTGCATTTCCGAGATGCGCCGGTTGAAGAAAATCTGCCGCTGCGCGCTGCATTTGCAGACCAGTATTATACGCGCATTCGAGGATGCCAGACGCGCGCGGTTTTCGCATATGATGAACGGTTGGGGCTGCTGCCCGATTATCTCCAGCAATTGGAGATGGAGAGCAACGGCAAAAGCGTAACCGCAGCCGGTGATCCGGTGGATGGACCAACCGCGCCCGTTACATGGGGCGGTGTGGGCACAGATGCGCAACACGCCGTTTTCCAATTGCTGCATCAGGGCACTCACTTAATCCCGGTGGATTTCATCGCCAGTATTGCGCCGGGTGATGATCTCGACCCTGCGCATCACCGAATTTTGCTGACAAACTGTTTTGCCCAAGGCGCGGCATTAATGGCAGGCAAGGAAAGCGATGACGGTGCCAGAAATTTCGCCGGCAACCGGCCCAGCGTGACGATGCTATGCGATGATCTTGATGCGGCGACGCTTGGCGCGCTCATCGCGTTTCACGAGCACCGGACTTTTGCCAATGCGGTGCTGATGGGTATTAACCCGTTCGACCAGTTTGGTGTCGAACTTGGCAAGCAAATGGCCAATGCGATCGAGGCTGGCGGTAACCAATTTGATGCCAGCACCGAAACTCTTTTGGAAGCAGCTGGTTTAAGCCAGAGCTAATCAGGGAATTCCAATGTCCGACTATGATTTCGATCTTTTCACCATCGGTGCCGGTTCCGGCGGGGTGCGCGCATCACGCGTGGCCGCTGCGCATGGCGCGAAAGTTGCCGTTGCCGAGGAATACCGCGTTGGCGGGACCTGCGTCATTCGCGGCTGCGTACCCAAAAAGATGCTGGTTTACGGCGCGCATTTTGCAGAAGATCTGGAAGATGCAAAACAGTTCGGTTGGGATCTGGAAGAACCGAAATTTGACTGGAAACGGCTGCGCGATACCGTGCTGGGAGATGTGGACCGGCTTAACGGGCTGTACACCGAAACGCTGGAAAATCACGAAGTCACAATTTTCCATGAGCGCGCAGAAATCACCGGCGACCACGAGCTGACTTTGGCGAGCGGGAAAGTGGTGACAGCAAAGTATATTCTGGTGGCTACAGGCGCGGAACCTGCGCGGCTTGATTTTCCGGGCGCCGAACACGCTATCACATCGAACGAGGCATTCCATCTGGACGAAATGCCCAAGCGGGTGATGATCGCTGGCGGCGGCTATATCGCCAACGAATTTGCCGGTATCTTCAACCAGTTTGGTAGTCAGGTCTGCATCGTCAATCGCGGCGATAAATTGCTGCGCAGCTATGATGAAGGATTGAGCGACCGGTTGCTGAAAATCAGCCTGATGAAAGGCATCCAGTTCCACTTTAACACCACCTTTGAGAGCATCACGAAAAATGATGACGGCTCGCTTCATGTGACCATGAACGGCGCAGAAGAAATGGACGTGGATTGCGTAATGTTCGCCACTGGCCGCACTCCGCATACCAAAGGCCTCGGCCTTGAAACAGTTGGCGTGGAACAAGGCAAAATCGGCGAAATTCTGGTCGACGAATATTCCAAGACCAACGTCGACTATATCTATGCCGTGGGCGATGTGACCAACCGCGTGCAATTGACCCCTGTTGCCATCCGCGAAGGGCAGGCCTTTGCCGATACGGTATTCAATGATGACCCGAAAACGGTCGATTATGGTTGCATTCCAAGCGCCGTTTTCAGCCATCCGCAGATCGCCGCCGTTGGCATGACCGAAGGCGAGGCGCGCAACAAGCTAGGCTCTATCCGAGTGTACCAGTCCGATTTCCGGCCGATGAAAAATGTGGTGGCCGGACGGAACGAGCGCGGTTTGTACAAAATGATTGTCGACGATGCGACTGACAAAGTCGTGGGCATTCACATGATCGGGCCGGAATCTGCGGAGATCATGCAGGGCTTCGCCGTGGCCGTGAAAGCAGGCCTGACCAAAGCCGATTTCGATGCGACCACCGCGATCCATCCGTCCATGGCGGAAGAGCTTGTCCTGCTGAAGTAAGTTGCGGACAAAAACTGTTGCGCTTATCTCTTGATCAACGGGAGAGAGATTTTGGCACAGACAGTTTTGGTGACCGGCGGCACCGGTTATATTGGCGGCGAGGTTATTGACCAGTTTCTGGCTTTGGGGTGGACGGTGCACACGACGGTGCGCGACACCAAAAAAAGCGAACCGCGTCTGCGTGCCAGATGGCCTGATGCGGGCGAGCGGCTGAAGCTGTTTCAGGCCGATCTGATGGATGATGCAGGTTGGGCCGACGCGAATGCAGGCTGCGATGCAGTCGCGCACGTCGCCTCACCGTTTCCGCTACAAGTGCCCAAGCACGAGGATGAATTGGTCGTTCCCGCGAGGGAGGGAGCCTTGCGCGCTTTGCGATTTGCGCAGGCTGCGGGTGTGACCCGGTTTGTGCAAACCAGTTCAGCCGCAGCCATCGCCTATGGCCAAGGCGACAAGACGCATTTTGACCATCGGGACTGGACCAATCCGGATGCGCCCGGTGTTGCAGCCTATACGAAATCGAAAACAGTGGCCGAACGCGCTGCGCGGGACTGGGCGGCAGAAAACGCACCCGATATGATCTTTGCCAGCGTCAATCCGGTGGCGGTGCTTGGGCCTGTACAGAATGACGATCTGTCGACCTCCATTGAGTTGGTCAAAAAGATGATTGACGGTTCCATGCCGATGTTGCCCGCTATGGGAATCGGCCTGTGCGATGTGCGCGATGTGGCGAAAGCTCATGTGCTGGCGATTACTGCGGATGCCGACACCGTTCGCGGAGGACGTTTCCCGGTTTCGCATTCTTTCCTCTGGATGAAAGATATAGCGGATGTGTTGAAACGCCGCGTACCCGAACTTTCCAGAAAAGTGCCGTCGCGGATCATGCCCAATTTCATGGTCACGATCCTCAGCCTGTTCATGCCGGAACTGAAGCAGTTGAAACCCGAACTGGGCAAAGTCCGCGATGTGGATGCCAGCCATACTAACGCGGTACTGGGCTTTGACTTCATCACTGCGGAGGAATCGATTGTCGATAC
>JAHDBR010000078.1 GCA_020630295.1 Sphingomonadaceae bacterium | reverse complement strand
CTGATCACCCCGTCCGGCTTTGGATAATTGATCGGCTGATACAAATCGGCCCGGCCGGTCATCTCGTAATCCGGCTCGTGCTTCATTGAAATTGGCAGGCCGATTTTCAACTGGCGCATCCACATATCGATGCCCGCAATCACCGTACCGAAATCGCCGCCAAACTTGGCAACGGCAGGCTGCGCGTTCTGCACTTGCTTGAGCTCTTTCGCGATCCAGCTGTCGCGCAGATTGGCGTCATAATCGGCCAATTCGCTATGTTCGTTGCCCGCCGCGAGTGCTTCTGCCGCGCTTTCTGCGGCCAGCATACCGCTCTTCATCGCAGTATGGCTGCCTTTGATACGCGGAACATTCACAAAGCCCGCAGCGCAGCCAATCAGCGCACCGCCGGGGAAGGCCAGCTTCGGCACAGACTGCCAGCCGCCTTCGTTAATCGCGCGCGCACCATATGCCACGCGCTTGCCGCCTTCGAGATATTCCTTGATCGCCGGATGCGTTTTCCAGCGTTGGAACTCCTGAAACGGGGAAACATACGGATTTTTGTAATCAAGCGCGGTCACAAAACCCAGCGCGACCTGTCCGTTGGCCTGATGGTACAGGAACCCGCCGCCCCAGCTATCGCTTTCCGAAAGCGGCCAGCCCTGCGTGTGGATGACGCGGCCCGGTACGTGCTTGTCAGGATCAATGTCCCACAATTCCTTGATGCCCAGGCCGTACACCTGCGGCTGGCAATCCGCCTCAAGATTGTACTTGGCCTTCATCTGCTTGGTCAGATTGCCGCGCACACCTTCTGCAAACAAAGTGTATTTCGCTTCAATCTCCATGCCGGGCTGGAAATCGCCCTTATGCGATCCGTCTTCCGCAATGCCCATATCCTGCGTGATTACGCCCTTCACGGCGCCGCTATCGTCAAACATAACTTCTGCGGCAGGGAAGCCGGGAAATACCATCACGCCCAGCGCCTCTGCCTGTTCGCCCAGCCAGCGGGTCAGATTACCCAGCGATCCGGTATAGCAGCCATCATTCGACATAAATGGCGGCATCATCAGATGCGGCATCGAGTAGTTTTTGCCTTTGGTGAGCACCCAGTGCCAATTATCCGTGACCGGTGTTTCGGCCATCGGGCAATCCATGGTGCGCCATTCGGGCAGAAGTTCGTCAAGCGACTTGGGATCAACCACCGCGCCAGACAGGATATGCGCGCCGATTTCGGAACCTTTTTCCAGCACGACGACTTCAATCTCGTCATTGATCTGCTTCAGCCTGATCGCCGCTGCAAGGCCGGCAACGCCGCCACCTACGATCACGACGTCACATGGCATCGATTCCCGTTCAATTGTTTCGGCGCTCATCGCGGATATTCCTTCGTAAATATACGTTCCAAAAGTCGCACAAACCCTTGAATAGTGCAGCGCGGCAGGTCAAGACCCGCATTAGATATGAACCAGCCGACCGAACCACCATTGGGCACTGCATTGGCAGAAGAATTTGCCGCCGCGCTGGAGTGGTGGAAACACGCAGGTGTGGAATATGATTTTGCCGATGACGCTACGGACTGGCTAGCCGAACCCGATCTGCCGGAACCCGTCAAAAAAGCGCAAGCCGCCGCCGCCAAACGCGCCGCAGCGCCCGCGCCGCCGCCGAAAAAATTAATTGGCGGGGATGCCGCGAATTGGCCGCGTGATCTGGCAGTATTTCAGGATTGGTGGATCAAAAGCACCGAAATTGACGAAGGCGGCGGCTATCCGGTGATACCGGTAGCGGGACAGGCGAACCCGGCATTGATGATCGTTGTGGCCGAACCCGAAGAGGTCGACAAAACGGAGCTTCTATCCGGTCTGCAGGGCAAACTTCTATCCGGTATGCTGCGCGCTGCCGGTGTCCCGCGCGACCAGATATATTTTGCCAGTGTGCTGCGCCGCCACACACCGATGCCCGATTGGCCCGCGCTGAAAGATGCAGGTGCAGGAAAACTTCTCAGTCATCACATAGGTTTGGTGGCCCCTAAGCGGCTTTTGACCTTCGGGCGCAACATCCCGCCGCTTTTGGGGAACGACACGGCGCAAGGCGGTGCAATTTTACACAATGTTAACCATGAGGGTGGCAGCGTTCCCGCATTGGGTGTCGGGTCCCTGTCGGAGTTGCTGCGTTCAGCACCACGGCGGCAGAGGTTCTGGCAACGCTGGCTCGAATGGACGGACGATTAAAGTGAAACATTTTGGCGGTTTACAAAAGACACTGGCACTGATGGCCGGTGCGCTCGCCTGCACGCTTGGCACCCCGGCAATCGCCAATAGCAGCGCGTCTGATTATTTTCGTGCGCGGGCAACGTCATCAGATGTGCCCAGCCTGCTCAGCAACGATGATCGCCGCTATTACCGCGAATTGTTCCAGGCTATTGACGGGCAAAACTGGTCACGAGTGAACGCGATGCTGGCAGACCGGTCCTCTGGCCCGCTGCATGATGTGGCGAAGGCCGAATATTATCTCCACGCCAACAGCCCCCGCGTCGAAGGCGGCGAAATCCAGCAATGGATGTCGTCGGGCCGTTATTTGCCGCAGGCTGACCAGCTGAACCGGCTGGGTGAAAGACGCGGGCTTTCGGCGACATATGGTTTGCCAACCGAGCAAGCATTTGTCCGGCAACCCTATGCCTCCAAACGCATTCGTCCCAAAACTACCGGTGACGGCACGATGCCTGCGTCTGTCCGGCGCAGCATTCTGGACCGCATCAAGAATGACGATCCTGACGGGGCGCGCCAATTGCTTGACGGTATTGATGCCGGATTGAGCAGTCAGGCGCGCGCCGAATGGCGCCAGAAAGTAGCTTGGAGCTACTATATCGAGAATAACGATCCTGCCGCCATGGCGCTGGCGCAAACCGCCAATGAAGGTTCCGGCCCTTGGGTTGCAGAAGCAAATTGGGTCGCGGGCCTTGCTGCGTGGCGGATGTCAGATTGCGATGCAGCGGCAAACGCATTTGAATATGCGGCAATCGGATCCACCAATATCGAATTGACGGCAGCCGCGCGTTATTGGGCCAGCCGGGCCTATGTGCGCTGCCGTGCGCCTGAAAAAGCCGCCGAACAATTGCGCGGCGCAGCTTTGCTGGATGAAACATTGTATGGGATGCTGGCGCTGGAACAGCTCGGCCAAGCGATTCCTGCAACCCATTCCGCCGCCGATTTCACGATGTCGGACTGGAACAGGCTCCGCGGCGAGAGCAACGTGCGCGTTGCTGTTGCGTTGGCCGAAATTGGCCGCGACAATCTGGCTGACGAAGTGCTGCGGCATCAGGCCAAGATCGGTGACGCTTCGCAATTTGACGCTTTGTCCCGGCTGGCACGCGAACTTGGCGTTCCTTCCACCCAATTGTGGATGGCGCATAATGCGCCTCGCGGTGCGCAGGCAGAGCCTGCATTGCGCTATCCAGCACCGAAATGGACACCGGTAAATGGCTGGAAAGTCGATCCTGCGCTGGCCTATGCGCATACGTTGCAGGAATCGAACTTTCGTCCGGCTGTCGTCAGCCCTGCTGGCGCGCGCGGTTTGATGCAGATCATGCCCGCTGCGGCCAAGGATCATCGCGGCACTTTAGGTATCGCCGGCAATGCGCGCGATCTGTCGAACCCCGAAATCAATCTTGCCTTCGGGCAAGAGCATCTGAATATGCTGCGCAATAGCGGCGCGACAGAGGGCAAACTGCCCAAGATCATGGCTGCGTATAATGCAGGCCTTAGACCTGTGGGCCGGTGGAACGGCGAAATCCGCGATCAGAATGACGCGCTTCTCTATATGGAGAGCATCCCCTATTGGGAGACACGCGGCTATGTTGCCATCGTGATGCGCAATTACTGGATGTATGAGCGGCAAGCAGGCGGTGCATCGGAAAGCCGCCGGACCCTGGCAGAAGGCCACTGGCCCGCATTTCCGGAGCTCAATAATTCATTCCGCTCTGCATCCCGCAACTGATGGCGATTGATGAAAGCCGCAGCTTCATTCCGCTGAATATCGGTGTGATTACCGTATCGGACACGCGGACCGCCGAGAATGACACGTCAGGCGACATTCTGGCTGCACGCTTGCAAACTGCGGGACACCGTCTCGCCAAGCGTTCTATTGTGCGGGACGAGGCCGAGGTATTGGCCCGGCAGCTTTCCGAATGGAGCAGCGATACCGCAATTGATGTCATCATAACCACCGGCGGCACCGGCCTGACAGGCCGCGATGTCACGCCAGAGGCGCTGGACCGGATCAAGGACAAGGATATTCCCGGCTTCGGTGAATTATTCCGTTGGCTCAGCTACAGCACGATCGGCACTAGCACAGTCCAGAGCCGCGCCTGCGCCGTGCTTGCAAACGGCACTTATATCTTCGCCCTGCCCGGTTCCAACGGAGCCGTGAAAGATGGATGGGACGGAATTCTTGCAGAGCAGCTCGACAGCCGGAACCGGCCCTGCAATTTTGTCCAACTGATCCCGCGCCTCAAGGAACAATAGCCCCTTCACAATCCCTCATGTTCCTATTATGTTCTGAATTATGGAACATTCCGGAATTAAGGGCCGCGGCGCACAATCGGCGGAGGTGCCGCAGCGTTTCGGGTTGGCTGAACGGGAAATTGACGGCGAATGGCGTGACGCCATGGAGGCGCTGGATGGCCCCCCGGTGAAACTGCGCACGCACATTACCCGCGAATTTCCGAAGACCATCGTCAGCTTCAACAATTCGCCCGACATTCCGTTTGACCGGTCCATCAACGCCTATCGCGGGTGCGAGCATGGCTGCGTCTATTGCTTTGCCCGCCCTACCCATGCCTATCACGATCTTTCACCCGGCCTGGATTTCGAGACGAAACTGTTTGCAAAACCGAATGCAGCCGAGCTGCTGCGCGCCACGCTGGCCCGCCCCAAATACATACCCAAGTGGATTGCGATGGGGACTAACACCGATCCCTATCAGCCGATCGAGCGCGATTTTCGTATTACGCGGCAAGTATTGGAAGTCTGCCTCGATGCGCGCCATCCGGTTACGATCACCACCAAAAGCGACCGCGTTCTGGATGATCTGGATGTGATTGAACAGCTCGCCCGGCGAAAACTGGTTGCGGTGTCCATTTCCGTGACGACATTTGATCCGCGCCTCTCCGGCCTGCTCGAACCGCGGGCAGCCGCGCCGATGAAACGGCTGAATGCGCTGGCCAAATTGGTGAAAGCCGGGGTTCCGGCGCATTGCTCTGTCAGTCCGATCATTCCGGCGATCACAGATGAATTTATGGAAGCCATCATCGCCCGCGCTGGCGAGGTCGGCGTGAAATCTGCCAGTTGGATACCGTTACGCCTGCCGCATGAAGTCGCGCCGCTATTCCGCGAATGGTTGGAGGTATATTACCCCGACCGCGCGGGAAAAGTGATGAGCATCGTCCGCTCCATCCGCGCCAAAAACGGCGTGGGACGAGACAATGACCCGGACTTTTTCAGCCGCATGAATCCCAGCGGCGTATGGGCCGACCTGTTCCGGTCCCGCTTCGACATCGCGTGCAAAAAAGCCGGTATGGGCAAAACGCGAATAGAACTGGATTGCAGCCAGTTCAGACGGCCCGAATTGGGCGGGCAGATGCGGTTGTTGTGATTTCTGCTTTGGGGTGAAAAGCGGACGTTTAGCAAACTTCCCACTATTGCTCGAAACGGGAAGCCTAAGCCTTCCTCTTTCGATTGAGGAAGCTCTCAAGACGAAGTTGTTTTTTATCTTCAGACGCTACCCGGATCGATCGAGCTAGTCGTCTAATCTGCTTTTCCCATTTATCAGCATGCTTCTCTGCGTTTCCATGCTTGATAGGCCCGCAAGCTAGAAACCGAACTGGCTTGAAACCGCAGAAACCGAGAATCTGGCGCTTCCATCGTTTGATCAATGCATTGCCGTAGATCAGACGCATGAAGAGAGGCGGTGTATCCATGGTTGCGATCACATCCGCAGAGCGGCCTTCCATGTGCTTATCCCACCAAGGGTCGTCGGAATGATATGCAAATGCGAAGCCGGGCAAAAGCACGCGGTCGAGTAAGCCTTTGAGTTCGGCAGGCTCGCTTCCCCACCACATGGGAAAGCTGACCACTAAGTGATCGCACTCATCAAGTTGCTTCGCTAGATTGGCAACATCCGGCTCCCACTCTACGCGTTTTGCATATCCAAACCGCAAGATCGGAGAGAAATCCATGTCTCGAACCGCGAGCCTCTTTACGATTGCTTCTTGCGGCAGAGCGTCTTCGTACTGGCTCAGTAGGTGGGAAGAAAACCGACCTTCGTCAGGATGACCATCAAGCATAAGCACGCGCATAAGATTAGAAATCCCGACTGTTACCGAGTCAACAAGAGCTTGAATGACAAAAAATCGAGCGTCAATGTTGGCTTGAGAATTGAGCTAGCTGTCGACTTCCGCAACTGGGCCATTATCACGCTCTCACCCGAACCCACCGCCGCT
>JAHDBR010000016.1:43040-46829 GCA_020630295.1 Sphingomonadaceae bacterium | reverse complement strand
GGTACCTATGGCGCGATATTATGTGCGACATGGATGGCGGGCATCGGATAGGCCCGGCCGGATTCAGGCTCTGCCTTTGGAACAGCTTCACAAGAGTCGCATTGACTCTCTGAACGCGCTATGGCCCGCGCAACAATAGAACAACAGACTTTGCAGGAGATGCGCAATGCGTCAGGTGGATCACTTCATGGTGGACGGGACAGCGACCCCGTCAGCCCGTAAACATCAGATCTGGAACCCTTCTACGGGTGAGGTTCAGGCAGAGGTCGTTTTGGGCGATGCCGCCCTGCTCGACCGCGCGGTTGCCACCGCCAAGAAAGTGCAGCCGGAATGGGCCGCAACCAACCCGCAAAAACGCGCGCGCATCATGTTCCGCTTCAAGGAACTGATCGAAGAAAATATGCAGGAACTGGCCGAGCTGCTTTCCAGCGAACATGGCAAAGTGATCGATGATGCCAAGGGCGATGTACAGCGCGGCCTTGAAGTCATCGAATATGCCTGCGGCATTCCGCAAGTTCTGAAGGGCGAATATACGCTTGGCGCCGGTCCCGGCATTGATGTCTATTCCAGCCGCCAGCCGCTTGGCATTGGCGCAGGCATCACTCCGTTTAACTTCCCTGCGATGATCCCGATGTGGATGTTCGGCATGGCGATTGCAGCGGGCAACGCATTCATCCTGAAACCGTCCGAACGCGACCCGTCTGTGCCCGTTCGGCTGGCTGAACTGTTTGTCGAAGCCGGCGCTCCCGAAGGACTGCTGCAAGTTGTTCACGGCGACAAGGAAATGGTCGATGCGATACTCGATCATGATGATATTTCCGCGGTTAGCTTCGTCGGCAGCTCGGACATTGCGCATTACGTGTACAAACGCGGCGTCGATAATGGCAAGCGAGTGCAAGCCATGGGCGGCGCAAAGAATCACGGCATTGTGATGCCTGACGCGGATTTGGATCAGGTGGTCAACGATCTGGCTGGCGCAGCTTTCGGTTCGGCTGGCGAACGCTGCATGGCGTTGCCGGTGGTTGTTCCCGTCGGAGAAGATACCGCAGACCGCTTGCGCGAAAAACTGCTTCCGGCGATTGACGCATTGCGCGTGGGCGTATCGAACGATCCCGATGCACATTACGGCCCCGTTGTAACGCCTGAGCACAAGGCCCGCGTTGAACAGTGGATCACGACAGCCGAGCAAGAGGGCGGCGAGATCGTTGTCGATGGACGTAATTTCAGCCTGCAAGGCCATGAGAAAGGCTTCTTTATCGGCCCCACACTGATCGACAATGTCACGCCCGATATGGAAAGCTATAAGGAAGAGATTTTCGGTCCCGTGCTGCAGATTGTCAGGGCGAAAGATTTTGAAGAAGCTGTGCGTCTGCCTAGCGACCACCAATATGGCAACGGCGTGGCGATCTTCACTCGCAATGGACACGCCGCGCGCGAATTTGCGAACCGTGTGAATGTCGGCATGGTCGGCATCAATGTGCCCATCCCCGTGCCTGTGGCATATCACAGCTTCGGCGGTTGGAAACGAAGCGCCTTTGGTGACACAAACCAATACGGCACAGAGGGCCTGAAGTTCTGGACCAAGGTCAAGACCGTGACACAGCGCTGGCCCGATGGCGGCGGCGATGGCAGCAACGCCTTTGTAATTCCGACTATGGGGTAAGCGAAAATGCGGGCAATTCTGACACCATTCTTCGTATTGGCATTGGCAGCATGCGGCAATCCGGCCGAAGAAGCTGACGATCCGCTGGTACAGCCGAACGCATCAGAAACGATGATGCCGGTCGAACCCGATGGCGGTATCGGCAATGGTGCAGGCCCGATTCCCACGGCGGCAGAAACGGTAGAACCGGCCCCCTCACCGACGCCTGATATTGAGCAGCCCCAGCCCATTCCTGCCGATTATCACGGCGTATGGGATCACGTGGACGGTAGCTGCGCACCGGAATCCGATTTGCGGATAGAAATCAGTGCAGACAAGATCGTATTCTACGAATCCGTCGGCACAGTTACCAGCCTGATCAGCGAACCGAATGGCGACAGGATCGTGACGCTGGCAATGTCCGGTGAAGGCGAAACTTGGACCGAAACATTACGCCTGCAGATGGATTCCACCGCGACGCGTATGGTTGTGCTGCAAGGAGACACATTCGAGCGTACCGCATATTCTGCGCGGAAGCGGTGCAACTGATGAAGCAGCGCGCATCTTCCGGCTCTCCTTATGAAGAGCAATTCGGCTTCTCGCGCGCGGTGCGCGAGGGAAACCGGATCATAGTTGCCGGCACCGGCCCGATTGAGGATGATGGCACGACGACCCCCGGCGATGCCGCAGCACAGGCAGAGCGGTGCTTTGCGCTAATCGTGAATTCTATCGAGGAGCTGGGCGGAACTTCCGCCGATGTCGTGCGCACCCGCATGTTCCTGACCGATATTGACGAGCAAAGCGCGGTTGGCGAAGTCCACGCCAGATATTTCGGCGCTGCCCGCCCCGCAGCAACAATGGTGGGTGTCGCGACTTTATGCCGCCCCGAATGGATAGTAGAAATAGAAGCTGAAGCCGTAATAGAGGCACCCCAATGAACCAATTTCAACTGAACGAAGACCAGCTTGCGATCCAGGAAATGGCGCAGCGCTTTACCGCAGATAATATCACCCCGCACGCCGCGGAATGGGATGAAAAATCGCATTTCCCGCGTGACGTGATCCAGCAGACGGGCGAACTTGGCTTTGGCGCGATTTACGTGTCCGAAGAATCCGGCGGGATTGCACTTGGCCGGCTTGAGGCGGCGCTGATTATGGAGGCCATGGCTTATGGCTGCCCCGCGACCAGCGCCTATATCTCGATCCATAATATGGCTGCGTGGATGATCGACCAGTTTGGCTCTGCCGAGCTGAAAAAGAAATATCTGCCCGATCTCGTCACGCTCGACAAAATCGCCAGCTACGCGCTGACAGAGCCGGGTAGCGGCTCGGATGCTGCGGGTCTGAAGACCAGCGCCACGCTGGATGGTGATCATTACGTGCTCAACGGAACCAAGCAGTTCATTTCCGGCAGCGGGTTTAACGATGTTTATGTCGTGATGGTCCGCACCAGCGAACATAAATCAAAGGGCATCACTTGCCTTGTGGTTGATAAGGACACGCCGGGCGTTTCGTTCGGCAAACCGGAAAAGAAACTCGGCTGGAATGCCAGCCCGACTGCGCAACTGATCTTTGAAGATGCGCGCATCCCTGTGTCTAACCGCGTAGGCGATGAAGGTGAAGGCTTCCGGTTCGCAATGATGGGACTTGATGGCGGACGGCTGAATATCGGGGCTTGTTCTCTTGGAGGCGCACAGCGCTGCCTGGACGAGGCGATTGCCTATACGAAAGAGCGGAAGCAGTTCGATACGCCGATTGCCGATTTCCAGAATACCCAGTTCATGCTTGCCGACATGGCGACCGAGTTGGAAGCCGCACGCGCGCTGCTCTATCTTGCCGCTGCGAAAGTCACCGATAACGCGCCGGATAAGTCGCGCTTCTCTGCTATGGCAAAGCGGCTCGCCACCGATAGCGGCAGCAATGTGGTAAACAACGCGCTGCAATTATTCGGCGGATATGGCTATCTGCGCGAATATCCGATCGAACGGTTCTGGCGCGATTTGCGTGTCCACTCGATCCTCGAAGGCACCAATCAGGTTATGCGTATGATCGTAGGCCGCGATCTGCTGAGGCAGGGATGATGGCCGAACCACTGACCGATAATATCCTGATCCACACTCATGGCCGCATTGGTCATATATCGCTTAA